>JAQVYQ010000060.1 GCA_028708575.1 Tissierellia bacterium | reverse complement strand
AGGAGATAACGCAAAATTCACAATCGAACTAATAACACCAATTGCAATAGAAGAAGGATTAAGATTTGCAATTAGAGAAGGTGGAAGAACAGTAGGATCAGGAGTTGTAACTAAAGTTATTGAATAAAGAAATGGAAATATGGAAATAAAAATAAAGGGGAGGGTAACCCTCCCTTGTTTTTGTTATTATGAATTGTTTTTATTGACAGAGAAATTATTTTGTGATAATTTATATTAGTAGTATTGATAGTATTAGGAATGTTATGCCTTAACATGCATATTGGTATAGATACACAAGTAGCGGGAGGTGTTTTGAATGAGAGATACAATTGCATTAGCTTGTACTGAATGTAAACAAAGAAATTATACAACAAAGAAGAATAAGAAAAATACAACTGAGAGAGTAGAGCTTAATAAATTTTGCAAATTTTGCAAGACTCATACTGTTCATAAAGAAACAAAATAGTAATTAACAATAGGTACTTATGTTAAATATGAATTATTAAGGATGTGAAAGCATGTCATCAAACACTAATACGAACACCACTGGTACTAAGTCAAAAAAATTAAATTCTTATTTTAAAGGCGTAAGATCAGAAATGAAAAAGGTTATCTGGCCTACTAAAAAAGAGTTATTTAACTATACTGGAGTTGTTATACTTATTAGTATACTAGTAGCGGTAATTGTATATATAATTGATTTACTAGTAGGTGGTTTAATATCATTTATAATTTAGTAATACAAGGGAGGGAAGGGCCTTTGGTCCCTACAATATGACGGATAAGGACGTAATTAGAGAGAAACGGGCTAGGGATGCGAAGTGGTATGTGGTTCATACTTATTCAGGACATGAGAATAAAGTTAGAGCAAACATCGAAAAGATGGTTGAAAACCGTGGAATGAGAGACGACATATTCGAAATAGCTGTACCTACTGAAGAATATATGGATAATAAATCTGGAACGAAAAAGATTAAAGAAAGAAAGATGTTTCCTGGATATGTTCTTGTCAAAATGATCATTAATGATGAATCTTGGTATTTAGTAAGAAACACAAGAGGAGTTACAGGATTTGTAGGACCAGCATCAAAGCCAGTACCTTTATCAGACGCTGAAGTCAAGGCTTTAGGCGTTCAAGAGACTTATTTGCCACCTGTAGATTTCAAAGTAAAAGATTCTGTTAGAGTAATATCTGGACCTTTTGAAAATTTCATGGGCAATATTGATAGTTTAAATATGGAAAAGAGAAAAGTTAAAGTATTTATTTCCATGTTTGGTAGAGAAACTCTAGTTGAATTAGATTTTGATCAAGTAGAGAAAGTTTAGTTTATTAAGCATAATTGCTTTTTAATAGATACACAACAGTGGGAGGGATTATTCCGCTAAACCACATTTTGAGGAGGTGTAAGTTTATGGCTAAGAAAGTCATGGCTTTAGTTAAGTTGCAAATTCCAGCTGGGAAAGCTACTCCAGCACCACCTGTAGGTACAGCATTAGGACCTCATGGAGTAAACATTATGCAGTTTACAAAAGAGTTTAATGCAAAGACTGCAGATCAAGCAGGGATGATTATACCAGTTGTTCTTACGGTTTATCAAGATAGATCTTTTACATTCATTACAAAGACACCACCAGTGCCAGTATTGATAAAGAAAGCTGTAGGAATTGAATCAGGTTCAAAAGAACCTAACAAGAATAAAGTAGCAAAATTATCTCAAGCTAAGCTTAAAGAGATTGCAGAAACAAAGATGCCAGATTTAAATGCTGGTTCAGTAGAAGCTGCTATGAGAATGGTAGCAGGTACTGCAAGAAGTATGGGAGTTGAAGTAGAACAATAAGTAAAGTGGGAGAAAAGTATTTCGTTAATACCACGAGGAGGTTAATTAAATGCCAAAGAGAGGTAAAAATTATCAAGATAGCGTAAAGCTATTCGATAAATCAAAACAATACGATGTAGGCGAAGCTATTGATTTAGTAATACAAACATCAAAAGCAAAATTTGATGAAACCATTGAATTATCTGCTAGATTAGGCGTTGACTCAAGACATGCTGATCAACAAGTTAGAGGTGCAATTGTATTACCTCATGGAACAGGTAAGTCAAAAACAGTTCTAGTAATAGCTAAAGGTGACAAAGTTGCTGAAGCAGAAGCTGCTGGTGCAGATTTTGTTGGTGGCGAAGAAATGGTTACTAGAATCCAACAAGAAGGTTGGATGGATTTTGATGTAGTAGTTGCAACACCAGATATGATGGGCGTTGTAGGGAAAATAGGTAGAATATTAGGACCTAAAGGTTTAATGCCAAACCCAAAATCTGGAACTGTTACATTTGATGTAGAAAATGCTATAAAGGAAATCAAAGAAGGTAAAGTTGAATATAGAGTTGATAAACAAAATATAATTCATGTTCCAATAGGTAAAGCATCTTTTGGATCTGAAAAATTAGGAGAAAACTTTGAGGCTCTTATGACAGCTGTAATTAAAGCTAAACCAGCTGCATCAAAAGGTAAATATCTTAAATCAGTTGTCCTTTCAAGCACTATGGGACCTGGAATAAAACTAAATGCAGCAAAATTAGCAGAACTAGCAACAAAATAGTTGACATATTATTGATTAATTGATATAGTGATATAAGTTAATTAAATAGATAGCCGTAGACAGTAGGGACCAGTTGGTTTAATAAGCCTACCGAGGTGAGAAACTAAAAACTAATGAAATTGAAATTAGGGTCTCTACGTGTCTACGTAAGAGACCTTTTTTAATGTAACATGCACCATTTTTATGACCAAAGGAGGTGGAGTTATGAAGGAATCAACACTTCAAGTGAAGGTTCAGTTAGTAGATGAAATTAAAGGTAAAATTGACAATGCTCAATCAGTAGTACTAGTTGACTATAGAGGATTAGACGTAGGGCAACTTACAGAATTAAGAAGTCAATTTAGGCAAGCTGGTGTAGAGTATAAAGTTTATAAAAACTCTATGATGAGATTTGCATTTAAGGAATCTGGATTAGAAGAATTTAATGAATACTTAACAGGACCAAATGGAATAGCATTTAGTTATGAGGATCCAGTATCAGTAGCAAAAATAGTATCAAAGTTTTCTAAAGAAAATGATAAGCTTGAAATAAAAGTTGGAATCGTAGATGGAAAAATTATTGATGTTAATGGTGTAGAAGAATTAGCTACATTACCACCAAGAGAAGTACTTGTTGCACAAGCACTTGGCGGATTAAATGCACCAATACAAGGTTTTGCAAATGTATTACAAGGCACAATAAGAGGTTTAGTAATTGCTCTTAATCAAATAGCTGAAAAAGAACAAACAGCATAATAAAAAAAATTCGGAGGGATATATAAATGGCAAGTGAAAAAGTAACAAATCTAATAGAAGAAGTAAAGAATCTTACAGTTTTAGAATTATCAGAATTAGTAAAAGCTTTAGAAGAAGAGTTTGGTGTTAGTGCAGCAGCTCCAGCAGCAGTTGCAGTTGCAGCAGGTGCAGCAGCAGGTGCAGCAGCTCCAGCAGCTGAAGAAAAAACTGAGTTTGATGTAGAATTAAAAGAAGTAGGCCAAGAAAAAATTAAAGTTATCAAAGTAGTTAGAGAAATAACTGGTTTAGGATTAAAAGAAGCTAAAGAATTAGTTGACAATGCTCCAAAGGCAGTTAAAGAAGGCGCTACAAAAGAAGAAGCAGATGAAATAAAAGCAAAATTAGAAGGAGTTGGCGCTACAGTAGAAGTAAAATAGTTAATAATTTAAAGGCTTTCGAATGAAAGCCTTTTTGATTATTTTTTCAAGGTGACAGATAATTAACCCTCTCAAAGTATTAATATTAATTGCTTTTAGAGGGTTTTTTTAAAATACTATTTAAATTTTTTAAAAAATTAAATTGACAGGCTTGTATACATGTGATAATATAGTAAATTGCATAATAATGATTATGGAGCGTTTTGTATAAAGTTTCATTTCTAAGGCAATATTATAAGATAATTGAAAAGAATTACCAAAGGCGTTTGCTTTTGGATATTTTAGTTTAATAAGGGGTGAATTATTATATGGTACATCCTGTAGCATATGGCAAAAGAGAAAGAATGAGTTATTCCCGTATTGATGAAGTACTAGATTTACCTGATTTGACGGAAGTACAAACATCCTCCTATGAGTGGTTTCTTAAAGAGGGCTTAAAAGAAGTATTCGATGATATTAGTCCTATACAAGACTATACGGGGAACCTAATTCTCGAATTTGTTGATTATCATATTGGAGATCAAATAAAATATGATGAGGATGAAGCTAGAGAAAGGGATGCGAATTACTCAGCACCTTTAAAAGTAAAAGTAAGGCTTATTAATAAGGAAACAGGTGAAGTCAAGGAACAAGAAGTCTTCATGGGAGATTTAGCATTAATGACAAAAAAGGGTACCTTCATTATTAATGGAGCAGAAAGAGTTGTAGTTAGCCAGTTAGTTAGATCTCCTGGAGTTTATTATGGAGAGGAAATAGATAAAACTGGGAAAAGACTATATTCTTCTACTGTTATACCTAATAGAGGTGCCTGGCTGGAATATGAAACAGATTCAAATGATATTGTATATGTAAGAATTGATAGGACTAGAAAACTCCCTATAACTATGTTACTTAGAGCTTTGAGTATTGTATCTGATAGTGAAATTATTGAAGTAATAGGGGAGAGCGAACAATTATTAAGAACCCTTGAAAAGGACGGAACGACTACTGAGGAAGATGCTTTAGTTGAAATTTATAAGAAATTAAGACCTGGAGAGCCACCTACAGTAGATAGTGCTAAATCTTTATTAAATAATTTGTTTTTTGATCCAAGAAGATATGATTTAGCAAAAGTAGGTAGATATAAATTTAATAAAAAATTAGCTCTATATAATAGGATATTTGGAAATAGAAGTGCTAATGACATAATTAATCCTGAAACTGGAGAAATATTTGTTTCTAAAGGTGAAAGGATTACCAGAGATATTGCAATAGAAATAGAAAATAGTGGTATTAATTCTGTAAATATTTTACTTGATGATGGCCGTGAAGTAAAGGTGTTAGGAAATAATTTTGTAAATGGTGCAGCTTTTAACCTTCCATTCTCCTTAAGAGAACTTGGATTAAATGAAAAAGTTTATTATCCATTAATGAAGGAATTAATAGAGACTTACGAAGATGAGGAAGAGTTAAAGGATGCTATTGCAGAGAGAAGCAAAGAGCTTTCTCCAAAACATATTGTGGTAGATGATATCATAGCCAGTGTAAACTATGAATTCAATCTATTTAATGGAGTCGGAAGTATTGATGATATTGATCATTTAGGAAATAGAAGGTTAAGAAGTGTTGGTGAGTTATTACAAAACCAATTTAGAATAGGCTTATCGAGAATGGAAAGAGTAGTCAGAGAAAGAATGACTATTCAGGACGTGGATGTAGCAACTCCTCAAGCCCTAATAAATATTAGACCTGTTGTTGCTTCCCTTAAAGAATTCTTTGGTAGTAGCCAGTTGTCTCAGTTTATGGATCAAACCAACCCTCTTGCAGAGCTTACACACAAAAGGAGAATGTCTGCTTTAGGACCAGGTGGCTTAAGTAGGGACAGAGCAGGATTTGAAGTAAGGGATATCCATAACTCTCATTATGGTAGAATGTGCCCTATAGAGACGCCAGAAGGCCCTAATATAGGTCTTATTACATCACTTGCATCATATGCAAGAATAAATGAATATGGATTTATTGAAGCTCCTTATAGAAAATATAATAAAAAAGCTGGGAAAATAAGTGAACAAATAGATTATTTGACAGCTGATGTTGAATATGAATTAATTATAGCTCAATCAAATGAACAATTAAATGAGAATAATGAGTTTGTGAATAAAAGAATTATGGCACGAGGCAAACAAGGAATTATTGATATATTCCCTGTAACTGAAGTAGATTATATGGATGTTTCTCCAAAGCAACTAGTTTCAATAGGTACATCTATGATTCCTTTCCTTGAAAATGATGATGCTAATAGAGCTTTAATGGGTGCAAACATGCAACGTCAAGCTGTTCCTTTATTAAAAGCTGAGGCTCCTATTATAGGAACTGGTATTGAACATAAAGCAGCAAAGGATTCAGGAGTAGTTGTAATATCCAAAAATGCTGGGATAGTAGAAAAAGTAAGTTCAAATGAAATAGTAATTAGAAAAGATATAGATAATCAGCTTGAAAAATATAAATTATTGAAATTCAAAAGATCTAATCAAGGTACTACTATTAATCAAAGGCCTATCGTAGAAAAAGGCGAAAGAGTAGAAGAAAACCAAATTATTGCAGATGGACCAAGTACTGAAATGGGTGAAATAGCCCTTGGTAAAAATATACTTATAGCATTTATGACTTGGGAAGGTTACAACTATGAGGACGCTATGTTGGTTAATGAGAAGTTAGTCATAGATGATGTGTTAACTTCAGTTCATATTGAAGAATATGAATCTGAAGCAAGAGATACTAAACTTGGACCAGAAGAGATAACAAGAGATATTCCAAATGTTAGTGAAGAAATGCTTAAGGATCTTGATGATAGGGGAATAATCCATATTGGTGCAGAAGTAAAACCTGGGGATATACTTGTTGGAAAAGTAACACCTAAAGGTGAAACAGAGCTTACTGCTGAAGAAAGACTTTTAAGAGCTATATTTGGTGAGAAAGCTAGAGAAGTTAGAGACACATCTTTAAGAGTACCTCATGGTGAACAAGGTATAGTTGTCGATGTAAAGATATTTACTAGAGAAAATGGTGACGAATTGCCACCAGGTGTTAATGAGATGGTTAGATGCTTTATAGCAACTAAAAGAAAGATAACTGTTGGGGACAAGATGTGTGGTCGTCATGGTAACAAAGGTGTAATTTCTAGGATTCTTCCTGAAGAGGATATGCCATATTTACCAGATGGTACACCTGTACAAATAGTACTAAATCCACTTGGTGTTCCTTCTCGTATGAATTTAGGTCAAGTGCTTGAAGTTCACTTGGGATTAGCCGCTAAGAAATTGGGATGGCATGTAGCCACTCCAGTATTTGACGGTGCTAATGAACAAGATATAATAGATGCTTTAAAACTTGCAGGATATCCTGAAACAGGGAAGATTCAATTAAGAGATGGAAGAACAGGAGAGTGTTTTGATAATCCAGTTACAGTTGGATATATGTATATGTTAAAACTTCACCACTTAGTAGATGAAAAAATACATGCTAGATCTACAGGACCATATTCCCTAGTAACTCAACAACCATTAGGCGGTAAAGCTCAATTTGGTGGACAGAGATTTGGAGAAATGGAAGTATGGGCATTAGAAGCTTATGGTGCTGCTCATACACTTCAAGAAATCCTGACTGTTAAGTCTGATGACGTTGTAGGTAGAGTTAAGACTTATGAAGCCATCGTAAAAGGTGAAAATATACCTGAGCCAGGTATTCCAGAATCATTTAAGGTATTGATAAAGGAATTACAAAGTTTAGCTCTTGATGTCAAAGTTTTGACTGAAACTTATAAGGAAATTGATATTAAAGAGTCAATTGATGATGATTTATCAGATATCGACATGATTGGAGAAGATATGTCTGTCGACAAATTATTTGTTGATGATTCTGATGACGATGGTAATAATGAGAACTTACAAACGAATAAAACTAATTCAGCTATGCCATTGGGATTTTTAATCGAAGATACTGATGATGAAGATACTCCTGATAGTATGGAAGAAGGAAATATTAGTGAAGATTATAATGATGAAGACTTTGATTAGTTGTTAAAATAAATAATTATCTTATTATGAAAGGAGAGATACTCCTTGTTTGAATTAAATAATTTTGATTCAATTAAGATTGGCCTAGCCTCGCCAGAAAAAATTAGACAATGGTCAAAAGGGGAAGTTAAAAAACCAGAAACAATTAATTACAGAACATTAAAACCTGAAAAAGAAGGTCTGTTTTGTGAAAAAATATTTGGACCTACAAAAGACTGGGAGTGCCATTGTGGTAAGTACAAGAGAGTAAGATACAAAGGCGTAGTTTGTGACAGATGTGGAGTTGAAGTTACAAAATCGAAGGTACGTAGAGAGAGAATGGGGCATATTGAATTAGCAGCTCCAGTCTCACATATTTGGTATTTCAAGGGAATTCCTTCAAGAATGGGTTTAATGCTTGATATGAGTCCTAGAGCCTTAGAAAAGGTATTGTACTTTGCATCTTATATAGTTATAGTTGCTGGAGATACTCCATTATATGAAAAACAACTATTAACAGAAGCAGAATATAGAGATGCTCTGGAAAAATATGATAATAAGTTTAAAGCTATGATGGGCGCTGAAGCTGTTAAGGAATTGTTAGAAAATGTAGATTTAGAAGCTGAATATCAAGAGCTTAAATCTCAACTTAAAGATGCTACCGGACAGAAGAAAATAAGAATAACTAGAAGATTGGAAATAATAGAAGCATTCAGGAAATCTGGCAATCGTCCTGAATGGATGATATTAGATGTTATTCCTGTAATACCACCTGATTTGAGACCAATGGTTCAATTAGATGGCGGTAGATTTGCTACATCTGATTTAAATGATTTATATAGAAGAGTAATAAATAGAAATAATAGATTAAAAAGGTTATTGGATTTAGGTGCACCTGATATTATCGTTAGAAATGAAAAAAGAATGCTACAAGAAGCGGTAGATGCATTGATTGATAATGGTAGAAGAGGTAGACCTGTTACAGGACCAGGAAATAGACCTTTAAAATCTCTTTCAGACATGTTAAAAGGGAAACAAGGTAGATTTAGACAGAATTTACTAGGTAAGAGAGTTGATTACTCTGGCCGTTCAGTTATAGTTGTAGGACCTGAGCTTAAATTTTATCAATGTGGGCTGCCAAAAACTATGGCTCTTGAACTGTTTAAACCTTTCGTAATGAAAAAATTAGTTGGAGAGGGTCACGCTCATAATATTAAAAGCGCTAAGAGGATGGTTGAAAGAGTTAAACCACAAGTATGGGATGTTCTAGAAGACGTAATTAAGGATCACCCTGTAATGTTAAATAGAGCTCCTACATTACACAGACTTGGAATCCAAGCTTTTGAGCCAGTATTAGTTGAAGGTAAAGCTATTAAACTTCATCCACTAGTATGTACAGCTTATAATGCAGACTTTGATGGTGACCAAATGGCAGTACACGTTCCACTTTCTACTGAAGCACAAGCTGAAGCTAGATTATTGATGTTATCTACAAATAATATTTTAGCTCCAAAAGATGGCAAACCAATAACTACTCCTACGCAGGATATGGTGTTGGGGAGTTATTATTTAACAGTTGAAAGAGAAGGAGAAAATGGGGAAGGCAAATTCTTTAAGGATTATGATGAAATGTTTCTTGCTTATTCAAATAATGATATTGGTATTCATGCTAAGGTAAAAGTAAGAATTAAGCTAACTCCTGATGATAGAGGACAATTAGTTGAAAGTACTGTAGGTAGATTTATTTTTAATGAACATGTGCCTCAAGATTTAGGATTTGTAAATAGGGAAAAGGATCCATATTCATTAGAGGTAGACAGAGTTGTAGACAAGAAATTCTTAGGAATAATTGTAGAAAAATGCTATAGGAAGCATGGAAATATAATTACTTCAGTTTTACTTGACCATATTAAGGAAACAGGTTTTAAATATTCAACTATTGGTGCTATATCAATTTCCATGAGTGATGTAGTAATACCAGATGATAAATATACTTTAATTAAAGAAGCTGAAGTAGAAGTAGATAAATTTGAAAAATCATATCGCAGAGGATTAATTTCCGATGAAGAAAGATATGAAAAAGTAATAGAGATTTGGAATGAAACTACAGAAAAGGTAACAAATGTTTTGATGGACAGTCTAGACCCAATGAACAATATTTACATTATGGCGCTTTCAGGAGCAAGAGGTAGTAAGAACCAAATTCGCCAACTTGCAGGTATGAGAGGTCTTATGGCCAGTGCATCTGGTAGAACGGTTGAAATCCCAATTAAATCAAACTTTAGAGAAGGCCTTTCTGTTCTTGAGTTTTTTGTATCAACCCATGGTTCTAGAAAGGGACTTGCTGATACTGCTTTGAGAACAGCGGATTCAGGGTATTTGACAAGAAGACTAGTTGATGTTAGCCAAGATGTTATAGTTAGAGAGAATGACTGTAATACAGATCAATATTTGTTAGTTAAAGCTTTTACGGATGGCAAAGAAGTAATAGAAAACTTAGCTGATAGAATTGAAGGAAGATATGCCTTTGAAGATATAGTCAATCCTAATACAGGCGAATTACTAGTAAAGAAAAATGGAATGATTTCAGACATAATAGCTGAAAAAATAGAAGACTCTGGAATAATTGAAGTGAAGATTAGATCTGTATTAGGTTGTAAGGCTAAACATGGAGTTTGTGCTACATGTTATGGAAGAAATCTTGCAACAGGTGGAGAAGTAAATATTGGTGAGTCAGTTGGTATCATAGCCGCTCAATCTATAGGTGAGCCAGGAACTCAGCTTACTATGAGAACATTCCATACAGGTGGAGTAGCAGCAGCAGTAGATATTACTCAAGGTTTGCCTAGAGTTGAAGAACTATTTGAAGCAAGAAAACCTAAAGGACTTGCTGTAATATCAGAGCTTGATGGTACAGTAAGTATGAATGATACAAAGAAGAAGAAAGAAGTTATTGTTACATCAGACGATGGTGAGTCAGCATCATACAATATAGTTTATGGTTCTAGATTAAGGGTAAAAGAAGGAGACAGAATAGAAGCTGGAGACGAAATTACAGAAGGCTCAGTAAATCCTCATGACATATTAAAAATAAAGGGCATTAAGAACGTACAAAACTATATAGTAAAAGAAGTACAAAGAGTATATAGGCTTCAAGGTGTTGATATCAACGATAAACATATTGAAGTAATTGTAAGACAAATGTTGTCAAAGATAAAAATAGAAGAATCTGGTGATACTGATATGCTTCCAGGAAGTTTAGTAGGTATAAATCAGTTTGAGGAACAAAATGAAAAAGTAATGAGCGAAGGTGGAGTACCAGCAGTAGGGAAACGAACTCTTCTTGGTATAACCAAGGCATCCTTAGCTACAGAATCATTCCTTTCAGCAGCTTCATTCCAAGAAACAACAAGAGTTCTTACGGATGCAGCTATTAAAGGTAAAGTAGATAATCTAATAGGAC
>JAQVYQ010000105.1 GCA_028708575.1 Tissierellia bacterium | reverse complement strand
TTTCATTAACACCCTGTTATTATTCACAGCGACCTAATTACGTAAAAACGAAAAATGATAAAAATACACACTCACTGTTTCTGAGATGAATAATTCTAAAGCTCATTCCAGACAAAAATCCTACATCTTTCAATTCTCTCTGTGGTCTATCTTTAAGGTCATGAAAGCTGCTTAACGGATTTTTATCTTCCATTCGCTAAGAATTATAATCACTCCTGCAAATGTTCGCTTAGTATTTTTATCATTTTTCTTGACATATTGTTATTAACTGTAAATAGTAACAACATCCTTGAAAAAAAGCAAAGACATCTTTCGCCTCTTTATAGTTCTTAGTTCTTAACTCTTAGTTCCTAACTATATCGAACAAGGGCTATATCCACAATCTTGACATTCAGAACATCCGCCTGTATGATTTAATCTGCCTCCACACATTGGGCAAGTATCTGGATCTTCCATTAGCTGTTCTAATGCTAATTCATCTATTTCGTTTTGTAATTCTGCTATTTTTTCAAATTTGCTCTTTTTATTTTTATTGCTAATCAATATACCACTTCTAGCACATCCATCACGATATATAGTTATACCTTTTAAACCTTTTTCCCAAGCATATATATAAAGGTCTTCTACGTCCTCTACAGTAAATTCAGTTGGTACATTTACAGTTGAAGAAATGCTTGCATCAATATATTGTTGCCAAGCTGCTTGTACTTCAATTCTATCTTTATATTCAAGATTGGATGTTGTAATAAAGAAATCTGGCAAATCTTCTTCTCTGTTTATATTATTCTTGTCCATATAATCTTTAACTATTTGAGTATATACTTTATAATAAGTATCTTCATGATGAAGAGACTCTGATTTTCTAGTATAAGAATTTTGGAATATAGGCTCTACTCCGTTACTACACCCTAGCAATGTAGATATACTACCAGTAGGTGCAATTGTTAATAATTGGCTATTCCTCAAACCATATTCTTTTATTAGTTCTAATACATCCTCATCAGCATTAGAAATTAAAAATGGTGAACTTAAAACAGCTTCTTCATTATATTTAGGGAAAGATCCATCTTCTTTAGCTAAATATGCTGATTGTCTCAAAGCTTCATTTATCATAGTTCTTCCAATTTGATGAATCAAGCTTAAGGATTCACTGCTACCATATTTAATCCCTAACATAATGAACATATCAGCTTGTCCCATTATTCCCAAGCCAATTTGTCTTAAATCATAAGACATTTGTCTTTGTTGTTCTAATGGATGTAGCTTCATATTTTCATCCAATACTTCATTTAAATAAATAACTCCATCGTGTACCATTTTTATAAAGCTTTCAAATTCAAATCTTGCATATTTTGTAAATGGATTTTTAACAAATTCACTTAAATTTATGGAAGATAAATTACAGCTTCCAAAAGCTGGCAAAGGTTCTTCAGCACAAGGGTTTACACCTGAGTATTCAAATTCTTTATCTTCACTCATCAGATGCCATGTGTCAATTCTATTTTTAAATAAAATTCCGGGTTCTGCCATGTTCCAGTTGTTTTTAGCTAATTTATTATATAGCTCTCTAGCATTTACTTTTTTACTAATCTTTTCTCCAGTTGCTCCAACATAAAAATACAACTCATATTCTTCGTCTTTTTTTACAGCTTCCATAAAATTATTATCTACATTAACGGATATATTTGCATAAGTAATCTTGGATAAATCATTTTTGATATCTATAAAATCTTCAATATCAGGGTGAACAATATCAAGATTTAACATCAATGCTCCTCGTCTACCTCTCATACCAATCAATCCAGTTACAAGAGAATATAAATCCATAAATGATACTGCTCCAGTAGTTGTACTAGCTGCATTATTGACCTTTGCGCCCTTTGGTCTAAGTTTAGTTAATGTAAGTCCAACTCCACCACCATAAGAATAAGTTCTTGCTAAATATTTTGCTGTATCAAAGATTGATTCAATATTGTCCTCAACTTTAGGCATTACATAGCAATTTGAAAGTGTAATCTTTCTTCCTAACTTGTCCAATCCTCTACCTGCTAATATTCTACCAGCTGGCATGAATTTCTTATCCCTTATAGCCTTGTTTATAGCATCATTTCCACCACTTACTCTGTCGAGAAATTGTTCAAAAGTTTCTGCATCATACCTATATTTCTTCTCGTAAATATCTCTTTGAAGATCTGTCATATTCCAGCCTTGCTCTCTAAGCTTAGCTCTCTCTTGCCTGTAGATTATGTATTTTTTTGCTGCATCAGGTCTAGACTTCATCAGTTCAATTTCTACAAAGTCCTGAATTTGTTCTATATGTACAGTTTCTAGGGCTGAGAATTCTTCATGTGCAGCTTCTGCCACCTGTTTTGAAATAGCTTCATCAGCACCCTTATCTGTTTCATTCATCGCTTTAGTTATAGCTATTTGTATTTTACTTCCTTCAAATTCTACAATACTACCATTACGCTTTTCAACCTTTACCATTAGAGGCCCTCCCAGTGTATCTTTAGTGTTCCACAATATGTTGTGGTAACTACTATTTTAGCACACAACATGTGTAAAATCTAGTATATTTATTGTAACATTTAACATAGGGACTTTAGTCTTATAATGTTGGTTTTAGCAGTAGAAGTGAGAATTAAGGTTTAATATGCCAAGTTGATTATAACTGGTACTAATACTGATCCTATCATTATAACAGCTAAAATTAGCGTTATTAATCTTTTTGAATTCATTTTCAATCCTCCGATATTT
>JAQVYQ010000010.1:30619-44622 GCA_028708575.1 Tissierellia bacterium | reverse complement strand
ATTCAATGAATTTAAAGAGGAGGAATATATAATGCACGATGGATGTACAGGAAGTTTTGGAGATGGAAAACAGGTAGTAGATAAAATAAGAACGATGGGTTTTAATACAAAAGATATGCCCCAAGGAGTAAAGATTAAATGTGTTGAATGTGGTGAAGAATTTGAGATGACACATTTAGAAACAAAATGCCCACATTGTAATATGGTTTATGGTGTTACTCCATGTTCAGTAAACTATCCAGAAAGAATTAAAGCAGCAGGAATTAATTATTAAAGTCATAGTAACTTAATGCGCAGACAAGCCTTAAATGGGTAAACAATAAGGTGAAAGAGCAATCATTAATCTATTAAACATTCGTCTTATTTTGGTAACCCACGTTACCGACATATGTCGTAGGTGAATATATAATGATGCTAGAATAATTAAATAAGAACGCAACAATTAATTAACATAGGAAAAAGAGGAGGAATTAATTAATGAGTATGTTTTGTTATCAATGTCAGGAAACAGCAGGGAATAAAGGATGTACAAAAGTAGGAGTATGTGGTAAAACAAGTGAAGTTGCAAATTTACAGGATTTAATGATCTACACACTAAAAGGTATTTCAGTACTAGGCCTAAAGGCAGATGAAATTGATTATACTATGCCAGGTTTAGACAGATTTCTTGTAGATGGTTTATTTATGACTATTACAAATGCAAATTTTGATAAGGATAGATTCTTTGAAAAAATCAAAGAAGGTTTAAAATTAAGAGATGAATTAAAAGATAGGCTAGTAGAAAAAGGTGTAGAACTTGGAAGCTTAGTAGACTCTTCTACATTTACTGTAAACTCAAATGATGAAGTAATTTACAAATCAAATAGCTCAGAAGTTGGTGTTTTAGCTACAGAGAATGAAGACCTTAGATCATTAAGAGAATTAATTACTTATGGATTAAAGGGTATGGCTGCTTACTATGAGCACGCAGATAATTTAGGATATGATAATAAAGAAATTCCTAAATTTATTAGGAAAGCTTTAGCAGCTATCTTAGATGACAGTTTAAGTGTTGATGATTTAGTAGCACTAACTTTAGAAACTGGTAAATATGGTGTTGATGTAATGGCATTATTAGATAAGGCAAATACATCATCATATGGTAATCCAGAAATTACAGAAGTAAATATTGGCGTTAGAAATAATCCAGCTATTTTAGTTTCAGGACATGATTTAAAGGACTTTGAAGAATTATTAGAGCAAACTAAAGATACTGGAGTAGATATATATACTCATGGAGAAATGCTTCCAGCAAACTACTATCCAGCATTTAAGAAATATGACCACTTTGTAGGTAACTATGGTAATGCATGGTGGCAACAAAAAGAAGAATTTGAAAAATTCAATGGAGCAATTCTATTTACAACAAACTGTATAGTACCTCCAGCAGCATCATATGCTGATAGGGTTTATACAACAGGTGCATCAGGATATCCTGGATTCAAACATATTCCAGATAGAGAAGAAGGACAAGTTAAAGATTTCTCAGAAGTAATAGAGCATGCTAAGAAACTACCTGC
Source organism: Tissierellia bacterium (assembly GCA_028708575.1). Lineage (GTDB taxonomy): Bacteria > Bacillota > Clostridia > Tissierellales > Tissierellaceae > UBA3583. The sequence continues at coordinate 43,063 of JAQVYQ010000010.1, read as the reverse complement.
TCCAACTGAAATAGAAACTGGAACAATTGTTGGTGGATTTGCTCACAACCAAGTATTCCAATTAGCTGATCAAGTAGTTGAAGCAGTAAAATCAGGTGCAATTAAGAAATTCTTTGTAATGGCTGGTTGTGACGGAAGACATAAGAAGAGAGACTACTATACAGAATTTGCTAAAGCTCTTCCAAAAGGCACAGTTATTATGACTGCAGGTTGTGCAAAATATAGATATAACAAACTAGGTTTAGGCGATATTAATGGAATTCCTAGAGTATTAGATGCAGGACAATGTAACGATTCATACTCATTAGTAGCAATAGCCTTAAAATTAAAAGAAATATTTGGTCTTGAAGATGTTAATGAATTACCAATTGTATATAATATTGCATGGTATGAGCAAAAAGCTGTTATTGTACTATTAGCTTTATTATATTTAGGAGTAAAGAATATTCATTTGGGACCAACATTGCCAGGATTCCTATCAGCAAATGTAGCTAATGTATTAGTAGAAAACTTTGGTATAGGAACAATATCAACTCCTGAAGAAGATGTAGCATTGTTCATGGGAGAGGCAGTAAACGCTTAATTAGATGTTAACTTTATTATCATACAGAGGCGGAGACTTCCCCCAATTCTCCCCTAATAATTACCCCTCTTAAACATAAGGAATGCTGATTTAAGTTATTTAAATCAGCATTCTTTTTTGAATAACCCTATATTTTTGTTGAAAATAGAAATATTTGGGTATTACTTAATATAGTGCTTTAATGAATATATTAAAAAAGAGGTCAATTGACAATGGTTACTAATTATTTATTAAATAAGATACTTAAAGGCCATACAGATTATAATAAGAAGGAAACTAGGACAAAAGTAGGAACACTAGCTAGTATTGTAGGGCTTATTGCCAATGTTTTATTATCAGCTATAAAGATAATTATAGGTATAGTTATATCCTCAGTAAGTGTTATTGCTGATGGTATGAATAATTTATCTGATGCTGGTTCATCTATAATAACACTGATAGGATTTAGATTAGCTAATATGCCACCAGATAAAGAACATCCATATGGGCACGGGAGAATAGAATACATATCAGCACTTATGGTTGCATTTATTGTAATTTTAGTTGGATTCCAATTTATAAAAACTTCCTATGATAGAATAATAGATCCTCAACCAGTAATTTTTGACTTGATACCATTTATAGTATTAATACTTTCAATATTTATAAAAGCTTGGTTGGCAAAATTTAATTATGATTTAGGTCTAAAGATTAAATCATCAGGTCTAAGAGCTACAGCTACAGATGCAATAGGAGATGTTTTAGCAACCTCTGTTGTAGTGATTTCAATACTTGCAGGGAGATACACTCGAATTCCCATTGATGGAATAATGGGTATTATTGTATCTTTGCTAATTATGTACAATGGATTTAATCTTGTTAAGGATACCATAGATCCATTAATTGGTGAAGCGCCAGATGAAGACTTAATTAGAGCAATAAATATGGACATTCTTACATATGATTATATAATAGGAACTCACGATTTAATGGTTCATACTTATGGAGCAGGAAAGACTATGGCAACTGTTGATGTTGAATTCCCAGCAGATATTAATAATTTAACAATACATGATGTTATAGATTGTATGGAGAAGGAAATTGGGGAAAGATATGATTTAACACTAGTTGTACATATGGATCCATTAGGGCAAGAAACTGATGAAGCCTATGAATTAAGAAAGAGTTTAAAAAGGTTATTAAAAGCAGACCCTATTGTAAAGTCTATACATGATTTTCAGTTGTTAGAAAATGAGGAAAAAAAGATTACAGAATTTCATTTAGTTATTGACGGAAACAAATTGTGTAGAAACAAGACACCTGAAACTCTTAAAGATGACTTTGAAACTTTTATTAAGGAAAAGTATCCTGAAATAAGTATAGATTTAATTATTGATATTGAATATTGATAGATAAAAATTAATTGTAGGGAGATGTTTAAATGGATTATCAAAGACAAGTAGAAGAGATATCTAGCTACATCAGAAGTGGAGAAAAGACTAAGGATGATTTAAAACTTGGAGTAGAATTTGAGCATATTATTATAGATAAAAAGACCCTTAGGTCCATATCATACTATGATGAAAATGGTTTAGCATCAACACTAAAAGAATTAGAAGGAAATGGCTGGGAAGGCATATATGAAGGAGAAAATATTCTTGGCTTGGTTAAGGATAGTATGAATATAACCTTAGAGCCAGGTAGCCAGTTTGAAGTTAGTATAATGAAAGAAGAAAGAATAGAAGATTTAGAAAGAGTTTATTTTGAATTTTTAGAAGAGGTAATTCCTATATTAGAAGCTAAAGGACAAGGACTTATGGCAGTGGGATATCATCCTGTTACAAAAATTGAAGAAATACGTTTGCTTCCAAAAAAACGTTATGATTATATGTTTAATCACTTTGATAAAGCTGGAACTCATGGCCACAATATGATGAAAGGTACAGCAGCATTGCAAGTATCTGTAGATTACTTGAGCGAAGAGGACTACAAAAAGAAGTTTAGAGTTATTAATGTATTATCCCCTGTAATGTATGCATTATTTGAAAACGCAAGGTATTTTGAAGGGGAAATAAGAGATGAACATACAATAAGAGCCTTTATCTGGGAAAACACAGATAAGGCTAGATCTGGGATTATTCCTAGTTCATTAGATGGGGACTTTGGTTATAAATCATATGCTGAGTATGTATTAAATGGTCCACCAATTCTTGAGATGAAAAATGGAGTAGCTAAGCCTACTGGGGATAAAAAGGTTAAAGACTTACTTGATCCAGATAATTATGAAATTGAAGAACTGGAGCACTTTTTAACTATGTATTTTCCAGATGTAAGAACCAAAAAATACATGGAAATTCGAATGATGGATTCAATTCCTTATCCTTTAAACTTTTCTGTAATCGCTTTATGGAAGGGTTTACTTTACAATAATGAAAGTTTAGAAAAGGTATATGACCTAACAAAGAATTTGACTGCTAATGAGGTAAATAATGCTAAAGAAGAAATGTTACAAAAGGGTATATTCGCAAAATTAAGAGATAAAACACTTTTAGATATAGGAAAAACAATTGTAGAAATAGCCAAAGCTGGTTTAGATGAAAGAGAAGTTAGTTATATACTGCCTTTAGAAAAAATGTTAAATGAGAGTAAAAATCCATACTTAATTACAAAAGAAAATGAACACAAGGGTAAAAAAGAGGCATTAAGTTGGTGTATACTTAATGATATAATTAGGAGCTGAGAGGTATGAAAGATTTAGAGATTAATAATGAATACATTGATTTAGTATTAAGCAATAAAAAAGAATATGCTAAAGATTATAAATTAACAATGGAAAAGGTGGGGAATTCTACTGCAATATATAAAGGAAAACCTGTACCCTTTTTATACCATCCAATGTTTTTTACTGAATCAGATATTAAAAACTTTGAGAAAATTAGCAATGATATTATATCTATTACTAATAAGGTAACGGATAGATATATTAAAGATGAAGAGTTTAGAAAAAAATTTGGATTCCCAAAATTAATTGAAGACTTAATACAGATAGATAATGGATATGATATCAATGTTCCAATAGGAAGATTTGATATATTTTATAAGGATTATGAGAATTTTATGTTTTGTGAAATAAACACTGATGGTTCTTCTGCTATGAATGAAGACAATGCAATAGGCAGAATATTATTAGAATCAGAAGGCTTGAAGGATTTTGGAGATATTTATAAGATAGAGCCATTTGAATTAATAGATTCATGGGTAGATGATAGTATTGAAATATTTAACAAATACGATTCAAATAACAAGAAACCTAATGTTGCCATAGTGGATTTCGTTGAAAGTGGTACATCTTCAGAATTTGAGGAATTTAAAAAATCATATATAAAGAAAGGTTATAATTGCATAATTGCTGATCCTAGAGATTTGAAATATAAAGGCGGACAACTTTTTCTAGATGATTATAAAATAGATTTAGTATATAGAAGAATAGTTTCATATGAATTAATAGAAAAAGCAGATCAAGTACCTGATTTTATTCAAGCTTATAAGGATAGAGCATTCTGTTGTATTGGATCAATAAAATCTCATGTAGTGCATAACAAGATAATATTCAAAGTCCTACATGATGAAGATACACTAGAACAACTTTCTGGGGAAGAGCAGGATTTTGTAAAAAGACATATACCTTATACAGGAATATTTGGCGGGGAAGAAGACACATTTAATCATGTTTTAAAAAATAAGGACAAATATATAATGAAACCAATGGACTTAAATGCATCTCAAGGGGTTTTTGTAGGCAGAGATTTTAGTCAAGATGAATGGGAAAAAAAGCTTAAAGATGCTTGGAATAATGATTATCTATATCAAGAATATTTTGACCCCTTTATTAGAAATCATGTAGTTTTTTATGATGATGAAGTTAAAATAGAAGGATTTAAAAGTGTAGTTGGATTATTTATATACAAAGAAGAATTTGCAGGACTATATACTAGAGTAGGTCAGAATAATATTATATCAGGTGTTACAAGTTATTATACATTGCCCAATATGCTGGTTAAGAGATAGCAAGAGCTAATAGAGATTATGTAGGGGCAAGCCTTGCTCTTTAGTTTATAAAGTTATGAATAGCAAAACAAAAAATAGAAATATTGTTAATAAAACAATATTTCTATTTTTTGTTTAAAAAACCTATTGACAAAATCCTTAGGCACATATATACTTAGTTACATAACTAACTAACCATTGAAGTGAATGTGAGGTGATACTTTGTCAGATTTAAGTACAGATAAATCTATTTATGTACAAATAGCTGAAATTATTAAAAATGAAATACTATTAGGGAATCTAAAGGAAGAAGAGCAAGCACCTTCTACTAATCAATTTGCAAAAGTATATCAGATTAATCCAGCTACAGCTGGGAAGGGGCTTAATCTATTAGTTGATGAGGACATTCTATACAAGAAAAGAGGTATTGGCATGTTTGTATCAGTAGGTGCAAGGGAAAAGATACTAAAGAAAAGGCAAAATGTATTTTTTGAGGAGGTATTGCCTGAGCTTGTTACAGAAGCTAATAGATTAGAGATATCTAAAGATGAATTAATTAAGTATTTACAGAGTTTTAATGGAGGGGAGAAGTAATGTTAGAGATAGTTAATTTAGATAAATCATATGACAAATTAAAAGTACTAACAAATATTAATTTAAGGCTTGAGGAAAATAAAATATATGGTCTACTAGGAAGAAATGGGGCTGGGAAATCAACATTGTTGAATATTATCTCCAACCAAATAAAGGCTGATAGTGGTCAGTTAAAGCTGTTTGGAGAAGACATCTATGAAAATTCAAAAGCTGTTGAGAATATTTGTCTTGTTAGAGAAAAGGGTGTACCTGTAGACGATGATAGGATAAAGAAAATATTTAAAATAGCAAGCATATTGTATAAGAATTGGGATGAAGAGTATAAGGATTATTTAGTAAAAGAATTCAAAATAGACGTTAAGAAAAAATATAATAAGCTATCAAGGGGAAATGTAACTTTAGTTGGTTTGATAATTGGTTTGGCATCAAGGGCTAGTTTGACAATATTTGATGAGCCCTCTCTTGGACTAGATGCAGCTATTAGATATAAATTTTATGATATTTTGTTAGAAGATATACAAGAAAATCCTAGAGCAGTGATTATTTCAACTCATTTAATAGATGAAGTAGCTAATCTATTTGAAGAAATTATAATTCTTCAAAATGAGAAAGTGTTTATTAAGGATGAAGTAAGTAATTTATTAGAGAAAGCTTATTTTCTAAATGGGAGAGAAGAAAACATTCTACCTTTTATCAATAAGAAGAATATAATTCATAAGGAACAATTTGGATCATCAGTTATCATTGGATTGTTCGATGATTTAACAAGTGATAAGAAGAAAACCCTAAAGGATAATAACGTAGAAATAAGTAGTATACCACTTCAGAAACTATTTGTATATCTAACTGATAATCAAGAGACAGAGGAGGTATTTTAATGGATAGCTTTAAAAGAGCCATAAAATTTCAAAATATGGATTTAAAAACTGCAATTGGCTGGTTTTGGGGAATAATTATTCCAATTGATTTAGTATCTTTTTTATTAATAAAATATCCAACCTTTGTATTTGGGGGTATAAATTTTGGTATGCATATAAATGATTCTAATATAGATGCTACTGCCATTGCAGCGGCTAATATAATACCAATTTTAATATACTTTATATCATATACCTATTCAATGTATTATGAATACTTTCCTGTGAGTCTAGGATTTAGTATGACAAGAAAGGATTTTTATAAAACAACTATCTTAGAAAATATAAAGGTAGCCTTTATATTTTCAATTATACAGAGTATACTAATGAAGATAGATTTATATGCAATTAAATCCTTAGGTAAAAGTCCAATTGTTGATTTTAAAATAATAAATACAGAAACAGACAATATATTATTTTTGATTATTTCTCTGTTCATAGTAATTTTTTCAATAAATAGCATGATTAATTTACTTGCAGTAATAAACTATAAATTAGGTTTCAAATTTTGGATTATAGTAGGAATTATATCTTCATTTTCAGCAATATTTATAGGTAGTTCTGTGATATTCGGATCAATTTATAATTTGATTAGCTGGATAATTACTACAAAAGTAGGTATAAGTCAATTCGTTAAATTAATAGTTATGGCTGGTATTATGTATATGCTGGCATATATCTTTTTTAAAGATATGGTTATTAAAAACAAAATAGTATAATCCATAAAACCCCCTTTGGGGGCTTTTCTTTTTATAAATTATCTGCTATATTTAGCGTAAGAGGTGAGATTAATGAAAGCTTTAATAGTTGGAGCGGGCAAATTAGGGGCTAAATTAGCTGAAGCAATGGTAGCTGAAGATATTGATGTAACAGTTATGGACAATAACTCTAAAAAGATTGATAGATTAAATGAACTAATAGATTGTTTGACTATAGTAGCAAATGGTATAGATATTAAGGTTTTAAGAGAAATAGGCATTGAAAGCTATAATTATCTAATAGCATGTACAAGTAGTGATGATACTAATACTCTTATCTGTACATTAGCAAAAAAATTAGGATGCAATTATACAATTGCTAGAATTAGAAATCCTGAGTATAAAGATCAACTTGATTTTATCAAAAAGGAAATGGGAATAGATGTAGTTGTAAATCCTGACTTAGCAACAGCAGAAGTAATAGAGACATATTTGCTTAAAAGCTATAGTTTCTATTCAGGGGACTTTGCTGATGGAAGAATACATATGGTGGATTTCAACATTGGTGTTGCAGATGAATTTGCTGGTAAAAAACTTAAAGAGTTAGCTGATTTTAAAGAATTACTTATAGCATCAATATCTAGAGATGGTGAAATCATTATTCCTAATGGTGATACAGAACTTCTTCCATGGGATACAATCTATGTAATAGGAAAGACAAAGGATGTTTCAAGGCTTGGTGATATTTTTAAGGACAATGCAAGCAAACGAAAAGTCGAAAGAGTTATGATATTGGGTGGCAGTAATATAAGCATTTATTTAGCAAAAAATCTTCAGAAATTAGGAATAGCAGTTACTATTGTTGAACTTGATAAATACCGCTGTCAAGAGTTAACGGAGGGCTTAGATGATGCTTTAATTATTCATGGAGATGGTACAGATATCCATTTGCTTGAAGAAGAAAACTTAGATTCAATGGATGCTTTTATAGGTCTTACTGGATTCGATGAAGCTAATCTATTAATGGCTTTAATGGCAAAATACATGGGAGTTTCCAAAGCCATAGGAAAGATTAGTAGACCTAATTATAATAAGATAATTGACAGACTTGCTATAGATGCAGCTTTTAATCCAGTTTTTATCACAGCTAGTAGTATCTTAAAGATAATAAGGGGTGGCAAAGTAGTATCTGTATCCTTACTTATTGGTGGAAAAGGAGAGGTTACGGAGATAGTAGTAGGTAGTAAAGCTCCAATAATAAACAAACCCTTAGAAGAGCTTAAACTACCAGAAGGAATTATTATAGGGGCAATGGTGCATAAAAATGAAGTAATTATACCAAATGGTAAATCAGTAATTCATGAGGGTGATAGAATAATTGTATTCTGCTTGAATGATGATCTTCAAACATTGAGAAGTTTAATATGGCCTAAGAAAGGTAAAATATTTAAAGATATATTACATCTAAATAATAAATATTAGTTTTATGCTAGTAATCGAAGGGAAAGATAACATGAATTATAGAATAATTACAAAGGTTTTGGGCTATATATTATTAATTGAATCATTACTATTAGTTCCATCTTTTTGTATAGGATTATACACTAAAGAAGGAGATGCTATAGAATTTGGAATAACAATAGTTATTACATTGGCTATAGGTTTTCTTTTTTCTAGAATAAAAATTCGAAACATGGTTATATCAATAAGAGAAGGACTTATGATTGTGTCTTTAAGTTGGATATTTATGTCTGCCTTTGGAGCAATACCATTATACCTAACTGAGAGCACACCGACTTATATAAATGCGTTCTTTGAAATAGTGTCAGGGTTTACTACTACGGGAGCAACAGTAATTTCCAATGTTGAGGGTTTAAGCCATGGGATTCTATTCTGGCGCTCTTTTACACATTGGGTAGGTGGTATGGGGATACTTGTATTTTCATTAGCTATTCTTCCTGCTTTAGGCGTAGGTGGATTTCAGTTATATAAATACGAAAGCCCAGGTCCAGTATCAAGTAAAATCGTACCTAAACTTAAGAATACTGCAAAGATACTATATACAATATATTTAGGCATAACAATAATCGAAGTTATTTTGTTAAAAGTAGGTGGGATGTCTCTATTTGAAGCATTAGTTTATTCTTTTGGCACTGTTGGAACTGGTGGATTCTCAACTAAAAATATTAGTGTAGGAGCTTATAATTCAACTTATATACATTTAGTTATTGCCATATTTATGACTATTTCAGGAGTCAGTTTTTCAAATTATTACCTAATATTACAAGGAAAAGTAAGGGACTTATTAAAGGATGAAGAGTTGAGATTATATTTAGGATTACAAGCTTTAGCTGTAATTTTAATAGCGATAAATCTTTATGCTTCTTCTTATGATAGTTTAGGATTATCTTTTAGAGACTCCTATTTCCAAACTTCATCCATAATGACAACTACTGGGTATTCAACTGTTGATTTTAATAAATGGCCAACATTTAGTAAATCAATATTATTAACCCTTATGTTTGTAGGTGGGTGTGCAGGTTCTACAGCAGGTGGTATGAAAGTAATTAGAATACTCATATTATTAAAAATGGTAAAAAGAGAAGTTATGAAAATTTTTCACCCTAGAGCTATGGTTCCAATTAAAGTAGGGGGTAAAATAGTGCCAAATGAAACTGTTTCAAGTGTATTTAGTTTAACTGCTATATATATGTTTGTTTTTATAGTTTCAACTATATTCATAACTTTGGAAGGAATTGATTTGGAAAGTGCTATTAGTTCAGTATCTGCTACTTTAAATAATATTGGACCTGGATTAGGCTTTGTAGGACCTTTAAATACTTTTAGTGGATTTAGTCAGTTTAGCATATTCTATTTTACAATATTGATGTTATTAGGAAGACTTGAATTCTTTACAATAATTGCTTTATTAGTACCAAAGAAATTGAGCAAAGAGTAGACGGTTAACAGTGAAGAACTAAGAACTAAGAGTGAATAGTGATTAGGGTCTATCTTTAGGGTCAAAAACCCGAGATCCTTCGCTTATGCTCAGGATGACAGCGGCCATAGGTCGATGTTACACCAAAGGTGTCATTCTGAAGCGACGTAGGGCTAAAAGGGGTCGGTTCCTTTTTGGCTTCTAATAATATTAATTTTGAATTCAGAAGTAGAGGTGAAAAAATGGCTGAGATATTTAATAATGGTTGGGAAGAACTTTTAAAAGATGAAATGGAGAAAGATTATTATAAAAAGCTTAAAGAGCTTTTAATAAATGAGTATAATACAAGAGTTGTTTATCCTGATGCTTATGATATATATAATGCTCTGCATTATACAGATTACAAAGATGTTAAAGTTGTAATCCTTGGTCAGGATCCATATCATGGACCTAATCAAGCCCACGGATTAGCCTTTTCTGTTAAACCAGGTGTAAGAATCCCACCATCACTTTTAAATATGTATAAGGAACTAAAAACTGATCTAGGTTGTTATATACCAAATAATGGGTATCTTGAAAAATGGGCAAGGCAAGGAATCTTACTATTAAATACAGCTTTAACAGTAAGACAGGGTCAAGCTAATTCTCACAGAAAAGTTGGTTGGGAGAAGTTTACTGACAATATTATAGAGTTATTAGATCAAAGAGAAGACCCTATAGTATTTATACTATGGGGTAATAATGCAATTAGCAAGGAACTATTGATTACAAATAAAAAGCACTTTATCATTAAGTCAGTTCATCCAAGTCCATTATCAGCATCAAGAGGATTTTTTGGTTCTAAACCATTTTCCAAGACTAATAATTTTTTAGAAAGTATAGGTAAAGATCCAATAGACTGGCAAATCGAAAACATTTAAAAAATAGAGAGGGGAATTTCATGGACCATATTAATACATATGAAAAGAATCTGCTTATTGATGATATACCAGCATTAGTAATAATTCCAAAAAACAAGGCTAAGCTTCACCCTACAGTAATTCTATATCATGGTTGGGGTTCAAGTGTAGAAAAACAAAGGTTTAGAGGAATTATTTTATCTAATCTTGGATTTCAAGTAATAATTCCATGTGCAATACACCATGGTACTAGAGATCCAATAGACCATTCTTTGGCAGAAAATGCGGGTCAGTATTTTTGGAAAATCATATTTCAAAATATTGATGAATCTAATAAAATAATCGACTATGCAATTAAAGAGTTAAATGCTGACCCAAAAAACATAGGAGTATGCGGAAACTCTATGGGTGGTTTTACAGCTGCAGGAGTATTTGCTACAGTTACTGATTTGTATGCCCTTGTAGTTTTCAATGGATCTTGTAATTGGGACCTTTCAAATGAAATGTTTATTAAATCTATAAATATGTATGATATAACCATACCTGAGGAATTACAGAATAAACTTGATATGCATAATCCAATGAAGAACCTGGAGCATATAATAAATAGACCAATATTGATGTTGCACGGTGATAGTGATACATCTGTAGATATTAGACCACAGATTGAATTTTATGAAAAGACTAAAGACATGTACACTGATTCAGATAGACTTAAATTTATTGAATATCCAAATTTAAATCATTTTGTAACTACAAATATGATGGAAGAAGCTTATATTTGGTTTAATAAATATTTATCCTAGGAGTTGACAATATGAAGCCAATAATTGGGTTGACATCTACTTTTGATAGTACTGTAAGAAGAGGGATTTTTATGATTAATCGTGAATATATTAATGCCATAGTAGAAAGTGGTGGAATTCCCATAGTTATTCCTAATCTAGAAAATACAGAAGATATAGATGAATATATAGATATGTTAGATGGTATTATATTCACTGGCGGAGAGGATATCGCTCCCCAATATTTTAATGAAGAACCAGTAAGAGAAGTAACAGAAATATCAACTAATAGAGATTTAACTGAATTAGCTCTATTTAAAGGGGCTTATGACAAAGGTATACCTATTTTTGGTGTTTGTAGGGGCTTGCAGCTTATTAATGTTGCATTGGGTGGAAGCCTTTATCAGGACATATATTCTCAAGTAGCTGGGGTACATGGACATACTTGCCAAATAAACTTAAAAGAAGGCTATCATTTAATCAATATCTCAGAAGGCACCGTAATTTATGATATATTTGATACAGAAAAACTATTAGTAAATTCACTTCATCATCAGGCAATAAGAGATTTAGGCCATAATTTGAAAGTCACTGCCACTGCCTCTGATGGTATTATTGAAGCAATTGAAACAACAAATAATAATTTTGTTTTAGGTTTACAATTTCATCCTGAAACAATGGCTATGAAATACAAGGAATTCTTAAGACCTTTTAAGTATTTTATAGAACAATGCAATGAAAAAGCAGCTGGCTTAGGACAATTCTAAGTCAGCTGCTTTTTACTAGTTACTATTCACAGCGACATAATTGCATAAAAACGAAAAATGATAAAAATACACACTCACTGTTTCGGAGATGAATAATTCTAAATCTCATTCCAGACAAAAATCCTACATCTTTCAATTCTCTCAGGGGTCTATCTTTAGGGACGTGAAAGCTGCTTAACGGATTTTTATCTTCCATTCGCTAAGAATTATAATCACTCCTGCAAATGTTCGCTTAGT
>JAQVYQ010000010.1:0-30519 GCA_028708575.1 Tissierellia bacterium | reverse complement strand
AGAGAAAAAAACAAGGACAAAATCGAAGGGCTGGAATTCTTTTTAGCAGAACAAAAGGACAAGCCAGGTGTACTAATGCCTGCTCTTCAAAAAACTCAAGGTATATTTGGATATTTACCATTGGAAATGTTGCAGTTGATCTCTAGAAGATTGACTATTCCAATGTCTGAAATATATGGAGTAGCAACCTTTTATTCACAGTTTTCGTTTGTACCTAAGGGGGAAAACATTATCAGTGTTTGCTTAGGTACAGCATGCTATGTAAAGGGTGCTCAAAAAGTTTTGGAAGAAATCGAAGATCAATTGGATATTAAAGCTGGCAATACAACGCCTGATTTATTATTCTCCATAGATTCAACTAGATGTGTAGGTGATTGTAGTTTAGCTCCAGTTATACTAGTTAATGAAGATGAGTATCCTAAAGTTAAAACTGATGATATTAAAGAGATTCTAGATAAATATAGAAAAGAGGTGTAGTCTTTGATAACAGTTGAAAAATTAAAGAAAATCAAAAAAGAGCAAAGACCGCTCTTAGAAAAGAGATTAAGAGAAATTGGAAATGTTGATATAAAAGAAGATGGATCTATAGTATTAAATGGTGATTATTATAAGAAACAATTGAGAATTGCCTTAAAAAACTGTGAAATAATTGATCCAAATAATATTAAAGAATACATAGCTGTAGACGGCTATTTTGCATTAGCAGATTGTTTAAGTAATATGAGCCCTAAGGAAATTATAGAAGATATTAAGGAATCAGGCCTTAGAGGTAGAGGCGGCGCCGGGTTCCCCACTGGTAAAAAATGGGAAACAGCTTATTCATACGATGATGATCAAAAATATATGATTGCTAATGCTGACGAAGGAGATCCCGGTGCATTTATGGATAGATCTATACTTGAAAATGACCCCCATTCAGTGCTTGAGGGCATGATTATAGGTGGATATGCCGTAGGAGCAGATAAGGGATTTATTTATGTTCGTGCAGAATATCCTTTAGCTGTAGAGAGATTACAAATAGCAATCGAACAAGCTAAGGAATTAGGCGTATTAGGAAACAATATTTTAGGAACTGGATTTAACTTTGATATAGAACTAAGACTTGGAGCAGGTGCCTTTGTTTGTGGAGAAGGGACAGCTCTTATTGAATCTATAGAAGGCAAGAGGGGAATGCCTAGAACAAAAATATATAGGACATCTCATAAAGGATTATGGGAAAAACCAACTATTATAAATAACGTAGAAACATATGCAAATGTTCCTGTGATTTTTCAAAAAGGTGTTAACTGGTACAAAAACATAGGAACTGAGAAATCACCTGGAACAAAAGTGTTTGCATTAGTAGGGAAAGTTGAAAATGCAGGCCTTGTTGAAGTTCCTATGGGAACTACTTTAAGAGAGATAGTTTTTGATATTGGTGGCGGAACTCAAAATGGTAAGAAATTTAAAGCTGTTCAAACTGGAGGACCATCCGGTGGATGTATACCTGCTGATCTTATAGATACCCCTGTAGATTTTGAGTCTCTTGATGAAATAGGTTCAATTATGGGTTCAGGCGGAATGGTAGTAATGGATGAAGATACTTGTATGGTTGACATTGCAAGATATTTCCTTGACTTTACAGTAGATGAATCCTGTGGGAAATGCGTACCATGCAGAGAAGGAACTAAGAGACTACTTGAAATGTTGGAAAGGTTTGTAGCAGGAAAAGGTGAAGAAGGAGATATTGAAAGATTAGAAAGACTTTCAAATACCGTTACTGAAGCATCTCTTTGTAGTTTAGGAAAAACAGCAGCTACACCAATAGTTACTACGCTAAAGTACTTTATGGATGAATATAAAGCACATATTTATGATAAGAAATGCCCAGCTGGCGCTTGTCAAGCTTTGGTAGAATATTTTATTACAGATGATTGTATTGGCTGTGGAGCCTGTGCTAAGGCTTGTCCAGTTGATTGCATTTCAGGTGAAAAAAAGGAATTACATGTAATAGATCAAGATAGATGTATAAAGTGTGGAGCGTGTATGGAAGCATGTCCTCCAAAAGTAAGTGCAGTTATAAAAAGATAAGAAATATAGCATAGGAGGAAATTAAATGTCAGATGTAAAACTTACAATTGATGGACAAAAAGTAACAGTAGCTAACGGGACATCAATTTTAGAAGCTGCAAAACAAATTGGTATAAAGATACCAGCCCTATGTTATGACCCAAATCTTGAGGTTGTAGCTGCTTGTAGACTTTGTATTGTAGAAATAGAAGGCTCAAATAAACTTCAGACTTCATGTTCAACAAGAGTTAAAGAGGGTATGGTTGTTCATACAGAAAGTGAAAAGGTAGTTGAAACAAGAAAAGATGTATTGCAATTATTATTAGACAGTCATCCAAATGATTGTTTAACATGTCAAAAGGCTGGAGACTGTTTTCTTCAAAAATATGCCTATGAATATGACTTAAAGTTTAGAGAACACGATGGAGCTATGAGACCTGAGCTTTTGGATACTTCAAGCCCATATATATTAAAAGATGATGCAAAATGCATATTATGCGGAAAATGCGTTAGAACTTGTGCACAAGTAAGTGAAAGGCAAGTATTAACATTTGCAGAAAGAGGATATGATACTTATATTGCTTGCGATGCAAATCAAACCCTTGAAACATCAAGCTGTGTATCATGTAACAGATGCGTTACTGTATGCCCTGTTGGTGCTTTAGTAGATAAGAGACAATTAAGCAAATTAAGATCATGGGAAGGTTCATCCCGTGTAGTTAATTGTAAAAGATGTGATTATGGTTGCGAGTTTGAAATAGTTAGTAAGGATAATAAAAACATATCAGTAGTAGCAAAGCCACCAACTAATGGACGTCCACTTTGTTTAAAGGGAAGACTAAATACTGAGCTTGAATATCTTAATCAACCAGAAGCTCCTTATAGAAAAATAGATGGTAGGTTTGAGGAAACCACATGGTCTAAAGCTCTTTCATTAGATGGAATATTAGAAAAAATTGAGAAAATGGATTCTATTAAAGGTAGTACTGGAGAGGAGTAAATTATGAATATTGTAATAAATGGTATTCATTATGAAGTAGAGAAAAACACTACTATACTACAAGCATGTAGAAAAGCAGGAATAGATATACCAACATTATGTCATGATGATAGACTTGAACCCTTTGCTTCTTGTAGGATGTGCCTTGTTGAAATAGAAGGCTCTAATAAACTTGTGACATCCTGTAGTACGGTTGTCAAAGACAATATGGTAGTTTATACCCACAGTGATAAAATAATTGAAGCTAGAAAGGATGTATTGGACTTATTAGTAGGAAATCATCCTTTAGAATGCTTAAGTTGTGATAAGTCGGGGCAATGTAAGTTACAGGACTATTGTTATGAATACGGAATTATTGAAAGTAGCTATAATGGAGATAGAAGAGAACCCTATGTAGATACTTCAAATCCATTCTATGATTATGACGCTAGAAAATGTATACTTTGCGGATTATGTGTTAGGGTATGTGATGAACTTCAATGTACATCAGCCATAGGCTTTGGGAATAGAGGATTTGATACAGTTGTCACAACTCCTTTTAATGAGGGTTTAATTAATTCAAAATGCGTATCCTGTGGAAATTGTGTATCTGTTTGTCCAGTTGGGGCATTAACACCAAAAGTACAAAAGTATAGACATTGGGAAAGTAAAGAGGTTCAAACTACTTGTTCATACTGTGGTGTCGGTTGTCAGTTGAATCTAATTGTTAAGGGAGATAAGGTAGTTGGTGCTCAACCTTCTAAGGAAGGACCCAATGATGGATTGCTTTGTGTAAAGGGTAAATTTGCATATAAGTTTATAAATCATCCAGATAGAATAAAAACTCCTTTAATAAAAAGAAATGGTAAATTCGAAGAGGCTTCTTGGGATGAAGCATATAGATTAATTAGAAGAAAAATAAATGGAATAAAAGAAGAAAGTGGTTCGGAAGCTTTTGCTGGATTAACTTCTGCAAGATGTACAAATGAAGAAAACTATTTGTTTCAAAAATTGTTTAGAGCAGTAATTGGAACAAATAATATTGACCATTGTGCACGACTCTGACATTCATCTACAGTTGCAGGTCTTGCAACAACATTAGGTAGTGGTGCTATGACAAATAGCATAGGAGAAGTAGTAGATACTGATTGCATGTTTGTTATTGGTTCAAATACAACTGAAAATCATCCTATTATTGGGGCCAAGATGAAACAGGCTCTAAAGAAGGGGGCAAAACTTATTGTAGCTGATCCTAGAAGGATAGAGTTAGCTGATTATGCAGATGTATTTTTACAGCTTAAACCAGGTACAAATATTGCCCTATTAAATGGTATAATGAATGTAATAATAGAAAAAGGTTTGTATGACCAGAAATATATAGAAGAAAGATGTGAAAACTTCGAGGAACTTGTAGAATTAGCAAAAAAATATCCTCCAGAAAGAGCTGCAGAAATCTGTGGTCTAGATGCTGAGGACATTGTAAAAGCCGCTGTATTATATGCTGAAGCTGATAAGGCGGGTATTTATTATACTATGGGTATTACACAGCATACAACAGGTACCAATGCAGTAATGAGTGTTTCTAATCTTGCATTGCTATGTGGTAATGTTGGAAAAGAAAGTGCTGGTGTGAATCCACTAAGAGGACAAAATAATGTTCAAGGCGCATGTGATATGGGTGGACTTCCAGGAGATTTACCTGGATATCAAAAAGTGTTTAAGCCTGAAGTTATAGATAAATTTGAAAAAGCATGGGATGTTAAATTATCATCAAAAGTTGGTTTAACAATTCCTGAAATGTTTAATGGTGCTCATGATGGCAGCATAAGATTTTTGTATATTATGGGAGAAAACCCAATGGTTTCTGACCCTGATATAAATCATGTTAAGGAATCATTAGAACGCTTAGATTTCCTTGTATGTCAGGATATATTTATGAATGAAACTACTGAGTTTGCTGATGTAGTTTTGCCAGCTGCATCTTTTGCAGAAAAGGATGGTACTTTCTCAAATACTGAAAGAAGAGTGCAAAGAGTAAGAAAAGCAATTGAACCAGTAGGAGATTCCAAGGCGGATTGGAAAATACTAATGGAATTAATGAACTATCTTGGCTATGAAAAGAAATATTTAAGTCCTGCAGACATAATGGATGAAATAGCGTCTGTTACTCCATCCTATGGTGGTATAAGCTACAATAGGCTGGATAACGGAGGCATTCAATGGCCTTGTCCAGATAAGGATCATCCAGGAACTAAGTATTTACACAAGATTGCAATCTCAAGAGGTAAGGGATTATTTATGCCATCTGAATATGTAGAAAGTGCAGAATTACCAGATCATGATTATCCATATGTTCTTACAACAGGAAGAATTCTTTATCATTATCATACAAGAACTATGACTGGTAGAGTAGAAGGTATAAATAAATTAGCACCTTCATCATATGTAGAAATAAATGAAGAAACAGCAAATAGATTAGGAATTGAAGATGGAGATAGAGTGCAAATTACTTCTAGAAGGGGACAAATAGAAACAAATGCAAGTATTACAGATATTATAGATGATGGAGTATTGTTTATGCCATTTCATTTTGCAGATGGTGCTGCAAATTATCTTACTAATTCAGCAATGGACCCTGTAGCAAAAATCTCAGAGCTAAAGGTAGCAGCAGTAAGAATAGAAAAGGTAAATGGAAATAAGTCGGAGGTGGTTTGATGCAAACTTATGAACAGATTTTTAAATATGCAATACAAATGGAATTAGACGGATATAAGTTTTATACAGAAAAAGCAGAAGATATGACCAATCCTACTAGTAAAAAAATATTTACTGACCTAGCTGAAGAAGAAAAAGATCATTATGATTATTTACAAAGATTATTGAACAAATATTTAGAAGGTGGCAATATAAAGGACAGCCTAGATATACTTCCTGAATATGATAGTATATTTGAAGCAAGGGTAGAATCAGAGCACTTAGATGAAACACTAAAGGAATCAGATATTCCTGATTTAACTATTTTAAGAACTGCATATTTAATAGAAAGAGATGCAAAAGAGTTATATATGAGCATTGCAGAAAATGCTGAAGATGATGATATAAAAGCAATATTCATTAAGCTTTCTAAATGGGAAGAAGGACATGAAAGTCTATTTAAAAATGAATATGATAGAAGAATGAAAGAATATATGAATTTTCCTTGGGGTGGTTAAAATGTATAAAGTAGGTATTATTACAGCAAGTGATAAAGGTTCTAAAGGGCAGCGAGAAGATTTATCAGGTAAAGCTATAAATGATATTGTAACTTCAAAAGGTTATAAGGTATTAAGGCAGGTAATAGTCCCAGATGAAGAAAGTGAACTTATTAGGGAAATGAAATATATGGCTGACGACCTAAAAGCTGATTTAATACTTACAACTGGTGGAACTGGATTTAGCAAAAGAGATATGACTCCAGAAGCTAGTATGAAAGTATTTACAAGACAGGCTCCTGGAATTGCTGAGGCCATCAGATACTATAGCCTTAGCATAACTTCTAGAGCTATGCTATCAAGAGCAGTTTCTGGCATAAGAAATGATTGCTTGATAATAAATTTACCAGGAAGTCCTAAGGCAGTTAAGGAAGCTTTGGAATATGCTATAGATAGTATAGATCATGGACTAGGTATATTAACTGGTAAAGAAAATGAATGTGCTAGATAGGTGATACTATGAATAAATTTGGAAGCGCAATTATATTAGCTGGTGGCAAAAGCACTAGAATGGGCTTTGATAAACAGCTTTTAAAAATAGATAGAAGAAGACTTATGGATAGCATTATTAATAAGCTAAAAAAAGAATTTGATGAAATAATTATAGTTACTAATAGACCTGAACTTTATATTGGTTTATCTCATAAGATTACAGTTGATATCATAAAGGATAAAGGCCCTCTTGGGGGAATCCATGCTGGTCTTTTAAAGTCCTCTAGTAAATATGGTTTTGTAGTTGCTTGTGATATGCCAAATATTCATATGGATTATGTAAAACATATGAAAAGCAGTGTTTCTGATGATTCATTTGGAGTTACAACTAAATTTGGAGATTGGATTGAGCCATTTTCTAGCTTCTATTCTGTAGACTTAATAAAGCCTATTGAAGAATATTTGCAAGGCAATAGAAGAGCAATAAATGGATTAATAAAGGATCTGAAATTCTCTTATATAGAAGAGGATGAAGCAAGAAGATTCAATCCAAATTGGGATATGTTTTTAAATCTCAATACAAGAGATGATGTGGAAAATTATTTAGAGAATTCGGCATGGTGTAAATAATATGGATGTAACAAAAAAATATGAAATTATAAGAATTAATGGTGAAAACATAAACAGGGTTGAAGATATATTAATAAATGAATATCCTTTCACTTTGTTTATTGATGATGAAGAAATAATTACATTGCTTTGTACTCCAAAATCCTTAAAGGAGCTTGCTTTAGGATTCCTTTATTCAGAAGGTTTTATTGAATCATTAGACCAAATTGAAAAGATACAGATTGATGAAAAAAATGGAAGAGCATATCTATATTTAAAATATAGAAAATCTTTAAATGAAAAACTCTATGGGAAAAGAACTATTACATCAGGATGTGGAAAGGGAACTATATTTTATAATGTAATAGATTCATTTAAATCTAAGAAAATCCACAAGATTATAGATTTAAGCAAGGAAAATGTGATACAATTAAGCAAAGAGTTTAATAGGAAATCTGAATTGTTTTTAAAAACAGGAGGAGTACACAGCTGTGCATTGTGCAGCAAAGATAAGATTTTATATTTTGAAGATGATATAGGAAGACATAATGCTCTAGATAAGATTTTAGGAGGGGCATTTCTAGATAATATAGATTTGTCAGATAAAGTTGTAATTACTAGTGGAAGGATTTCTTCTGAAATGCTTATAAAAACAGCAAAGAGAGAAATTCCAGCCATTATATCACGATCGGCTCCTACTAGTCTGGCTGTAGATATGGCTAGAGACTTAAATATATTATTGATAGGATTTGCAAGAGGTCAAAAAATGAATATCTACACAAATTTTCCGAGTTTAATCTTCTAAAGCATAAAGCTATGAAGAGAAAACCTATAGGTATTAGGATAAATCCTTTTGCCTCCCGTATTTGGAAAGGAAGATAGCACTAAACAGCCTATCTTTGGGCTGTTTTTTTTAGCTAAATATTAAAGGAGAGTGGTAGTATGAAAAAGATTTTAACATCAATAATAGCTCTTTTGTTGATTCTATCCTTATTAGTAGGATGTGCACCAGCAGAAGAGGAACCTGCTGAAGAGCCTGTAGAAACACCGCTAGAAGAAGTAGTAGGGGAAGAAGCTGAAGAAAAAGGGAGTATAATTTTATCAACTACAACTAGTACTCAGGACTCAGGTTTACTAGACTATTTGTTACCAATATTTACTGAAGATACTGGTATAGAAGTCAAAACTGTAGCAGTAGGTACTGGTAAAGCCTTACAAATGGGTAGAGATGGTGAAGCTGATGTACTACTAGTACATGCCAAAACTGATGAATTGATATTTGTTGAAGAAGGACACGGTAGTGAGAGACATGACGTAATGTATAATGATTATGTTCTTGTAGGACCAGCTGAAGATGCATTAGGATTGAAAGAAAATTCTCCAAATGATATAACTCAAGGATTAAAAACAATTTCAGAAGGCGGAGCAACATTTGTATCTCGTGGAGATGATTCAGGCACACATAAAAAAGAATTAGCTATTTGGAAAGTAGCTGGAATAGAACCTACTGGAGAATGGTATCTTGAAGCAGGCGCTGGTATGGGTGATGTTCTTAAAATAACTAATGAAAAACAAGCTTATACAATATCAGACAGAGCTACTTATTTATCAAATAAAGGCGATCTTGATTTAGAGGTTATAATAGAAGGCGATGATAATCTATTTAATCAATATGGAATTATACCTGTAAATCCAGAGAAAAATGATTTAATAAATAATGAAGGCGCTATTGAGTTTATGAACTGGATGCTTTCAGACAAGGGACAAGGTCTTATTGAAGAATATGGCATAGAAGAATATGGACAACCTCTATTTGTTCCTAATGCAGACTAATATGTATAATTAAGAATTAGGGCGACTTCTAGTCGCATTAAATAAAATTGTGAAACTAAAGTTTCTCTTAGTTTCAGGGGGTGGCTTATGATAATAGAAGTCCGTTGGCGGCTTTGGACTTGAAGAATTCTTGCAAATGTTGCTACATTCTATTATCATAAGCCTTTAGTATACAGTCATCTTGACCATTAGCTAAACATATGGTAATCGCTTGTGCCCATTCTCTTGGGTACCGTGTTCCCATGCTCGTGGGTATGAACTTTGAATTGAGAGTAGGTGTATGTTTATGGATTATATACTGCAAGGCTTTAAGGAAGCTATAAGTCTAATAATAAGACTTGATCCAGAGGTTTTTGAAATCGTTTTCATGTCATTGCTTGTGTCAACGTCAGCTACTATTCTAGCCTCATCTTTTTTAATTCCCATAGGAGTATATTTGGGTATAAAGAAATTTAAGGGTAAAAGAATGGTATCAAGGATAATATATACATCTATGAGTATTCCAACAGTAATAGTTGGACTAGTTGTAGCTATTATTTTGTCTAGAAGAGGACCTTTAGGATATTTGGATTTAATGTATACACCAAAGGCAATGGTAATTGCCCAAACTCTATTGCTAATACCACTAGTGCTTGGCCTTACTTATAGCCTTGCTAAAAGCAGAGGATCAAATATATCTAATGTGTCATTTACTCTAGGTGGAAGTAAATTTGATTCTGTTGTATTAATAATAAAAGAGTTAAGAGTTGATATTTTAGTTAATGTGGCAACTGCCTTTTCCAGAGCAATTTCAGAAGTTGGAGCAGTAATGATAGTAGGAGGAAATATAAAGGGACATACAAGAGTTATTACAACATCTATATCAATGATGAATTCAATGGGAGACTATCCTATGGCTATAGCTTTGGGTATAATATTGCTAATAATATCATTTTTTATAAACAGCTTTATATATTCCTATGGGCAGGAGGATTAGAATGAGACTTGATATAGAGAATATAAAAAAAACATATGGAGATAAGATTGTATTAGATATTTCTAATATGACTATTAAAGAGGGGAAGATTACTGGGATTACGGGGCCTAATGGTTCTGGGAAAAGTACTCTTTTAAACATTATTTCTTATATAGATGATAATTTTAGTGGAAAAGTTAAGTATAATGGAATGGATTTTAGTAAGGAAGTTGCAAAAAATATTACTTATGTCTTTCAAAAACCATATTTATTAAGAAGAAGTGTATATGATAATATTGTTTATCCTCTAAAGTTAAGAAAAGTTGATAATAAGTCCCAGACAAAATATGCAAATGATATTATGAAAAGACTTGAAATAGAGGATTTATCCAACAAGAGAGGTCAGCAACTATCTGGTGGAGAGTCTCAAAAGGTGGCTTTAGCAAGAGCATTAGTGTTTAAGCCGAAACTATTGCTATTAGATGAACCAACATCAAATATAGATTCAGAGTCAGTGAAAATCATGGAAAGAGAAATTGTAAATTTTAATAAGGAAACATCCGGGACTGTTCTTATAGTTACCCATAATTTAGAGCAAGCCCAAAGAATTTGTGATGAAGTGATTTCTCTTGACTCAGGGAAGGTGAGAAATTAAGTGGATTTTTTTAATGTAGTTACTATAGATAAGGCGAATGAGATAATAATGAATAATTTTATAGATTATAAATTTGAAGTTGAAGAAATAAATATACTGAATTCACCAAATAGAATTTTAGCTGAAGATGTTATTTCAGACATTGATGTACCTGAATTTAATCGTTCAACAGTAGATGGATACAGTATAATTGTTGAAGATAGCCATGGTGCTACTGCATCTATTCCTAGTATGCTAAGACAAATAGGAGAAGTGGCAATGGGCAAGAAGCCTGAGAATGATATAATTAGAGGACAGGCTATATATACTCCAACAGGCGGAATGCTTCCCACCAGTGCAAGTGGAGTTATTATGATTGAAAACACAGAGTTAATGGATGATCAAACTCTTCTAATATACAAACCGATTTCTAAAGGTGAGAATATTGTCTTTAAAGGAGATGATATTAAAAAAGGAGAAGTAGTCCTTGAAAAAGGGAGAAAAATTGATGCAGCAGCAGTAGGAGTATTAGCAAGTCTGGGAATATCAAATGTTAAGGTTTATAAAATGCCCAAGTTTTATATAATATCAACAGGAGATGAGATAATAGATATAGGTGAAGAATTAACTTTAGGTAAAATTAGAGATATTAATTCTTATGCATTATACTCAATGATTGAGAAAATAGGATGTCAAGTTGTAGGAAGAAAAATAGTTAAAGATGATTATGATTTATTAAGACTTGAAGTTGAAAATGGACTTGAGCTTGCAGATATTGTTCTTCTATCTGGAGGTAGCTCTGTAGGTACAAGGGACTATACAGATAAAGTTATTGCTTCCTTTGCTGGTAAAGGGGTCCTAGTTCATGGTTTAGCTATAAAACCGGGTAAACCTACAATAGTAGGTGAAGGTAATGGGAAACTAATAGTAGGCTTGCCAGGGCATCCAGTTTCTTCAATAATAGTCTTTAAAGCAATAGTTGAAGAATTTATTAGACAAAAACTAGGAAAAACTGAAATACAACCTCAAGTTAAGGCTATTACAGAATATAACTTTCCTTCTTCACCAGGCAAAAAAACATATCACATGGTACATTTAAGACAAGAAAATGGCATCTACTACGCAACCCCAAACTTCGGCAAATCAGGAATGATAACACTGCTTTCTAAATCACAGGGTTATATAGTAATTAAAGAACATGAAGAAGGGGTAAATAAAGGTGAGGAGAGAGTGGTTTATTTATTGTAAAAAAGGAGTTGATTATATGGATAGGAACACTTATATTGATAATATTGATGTGGAAGAAGCTAAAGCTAAGTATTTTGACATATTAAATATAGATTTAACCTATGATGAAGTTGATGTTGTAGACGCATTAGGAAGAGTAACCTTTGAAGCAATATATGCTAAGATTTCTTCGCCAACTTATAATGCATCTGCCATGGATGGAATAGCAGTTGTTTCTAAGAATACTGATGAAGCAACGGAAACAAATCCATTGACATTAGAGATTAATAAGGACTTCGTATACCTTAATACCGGCAACCAAATAGCAGATCCCTTTGACTCTGTAATCATGATAGAAGATATAATCCAACTAGAGGAAGGGAAGATTCAAATACTAAAGTCTGCTTATCCATGGCAACATATTAGGCAAATTGGTGAGGATATTGTTGCCACTGAAATGATTTTGCCTTCGAAACATAAAATTAGGCCTATTGATTTAGGGTCTCTTATTTCTGGTGGAATAGAAAAGATAAAAGTCATTAAAAAACCTATAGTAGGGATATTGCCAACTGGTTCAGAAATAGTCCAAAATGTAGCTGATATTGAAGATGGTAAAATAATAGATTCTAACTCTAAAGTTTTTGAGGGAATGGTAAAAGAACTAGGTGGTGTAGCTAATAGATATGCTCCACAAATAGATGATTTTGACTTATTAAAGAAAGATGTTTTAAAGGCTATAGAAGAAAATGATATACTTCTCATAGGGGCAGGTTCCTCTGCTGGAACTAGGGACTATTCAGTCAAACTAATTGAAGAATTAGGACAAGTAATTATTCATGGTCTTGCAATGAAGCCTGGGAAACCAACAATTTTAGGGATTATTAAGGGAAAGCCTGTTATTGGAATACCAGGATATCCAGTATCTGCTTTTTTAGTTATGGATGTATTCGTAAAACCATTGATACAGAAATATATTGGCCTTGATGAAGTAGAGACTGGCTATATTAAGGCTCAATTATCAAGAAGAGTAGTGTCTTCATTAAAGCACAAGGAATTAGTAAGAGTTAATCTCGGGCTTGTAAATGAAAAATTAATAGCAACACCACTTTCTAGTGGCGCAGGAGTGAGTATGAGCTTAGTTAAGGCTGATGGAATTGCTATTATTCCGAGAAATGTTGAAGGAGTAGAAGCTGGAGAAATACTAGATGTTGAGCTTTTTAAACCTCTTAGCACTGTAAGAAAATCTCTTGTTTCCATAGGTAGCCATGATTTAATAATGGATGTTATTGGTGATATGCACAGTTTAACTTCTAGTCATGTAGGTAGCCTTGGTGGGATTATGGCAATAAAAAGAGGAGAATGTCATATAGCACCTATTCATTTATTAGATATGGAAACTGGAGAGTATAATATTAGCTATGTGAAAAAATACTTTCCTAATGAGAAGATGGCTCTAATAAAAGGGGTACAAAGGCAACAAGGATTTATTGTTCAAAAAGGAAATCCTATGAACATAAAGGGATTCAAGGATTTAGTAGAAAATGAAGTAGTTTATGTAAATAGGCAAAAAGGCGCTGGTACTAGGGTGTTATTAGATTATCATTTAGGATTAAACAATATAGATTCCTCCAAAATTAGAGGATATGAAAGAGAATTAAACACTCATATGTCAGTTGCGGCAGCAGTAAAGACTGGTTCTGCAACTACTGGCCTTGGAGTATATTCTGCAGCAAAAGCTATGGATTTAGATTTTGTTGAAGTTGCTTTTGAAGACTATGATTTTTTAATAAAATGTGATTTACTAGAAGATGAAAGAATTAAGAAATTCATCCAAATTATTAAATCAGCTGAGTTTAAAGACATATTAAGATCTCTTGGAGGATATGGTTTTAGAAATACAGGAGAAATAATTATAATAGAATGATGGTGATGATATGAAGGACTCCTTTGGAAGGGAAATAAATTACCTTAGAATTTCTCTAACTGATAGATGTAATCTAAGATGTGAATATTGTATGCCAGAAAAAGGCGTAAAAAAACTTAATCATTCTGATATACTTTCTTTTGAAGAATTATATGAATTAACAAGGATTTTTGTTGAGCTAGGAATAAGCAAGATTAGATTAACAGGTGGTGAACCATTAGTAAGACTTGGAGTCATTGATTTTATATCTAAGATTTCTAAATTAGAAGGTGTAAAGGAAGTGGCAATGACATCTAATGGGGTTTTACTAAAAAAATATGCCCAAGACTTAAAGGATGCAGGTTTAAATAGAATAAATATTAGCCTGGATACTTTAAATGAAAAAAGCTACCAAAAGATTACAAGAGGTGGCAGTATAAATGATGTTTTACAAGGGATAAAGGCTGCAAAAGAAGTAGGTCTTACTCCTATAAAGATCAATACTGTTTTAATAGGTGGATTTAATGAAGATGAAATTCCCTCTCTTGTAGATTTAACAATAGACAACAATGTAGACGTAAGATTTATAGAACTTATGCCAATAGGAGAGTCTGCCCAATATGACTTAAATAAATTCATCCCAAATACTAAAGTATTAGAAAAGGTAAAGGGACTTGAAAAGGTTCACAATGAAGATATTTCGTCACCAGCTGCTTATTATAAATTCCCTAATGCAAAGGGGAGAGTTGGACTTATTAATCCAATTTCTTGTAAGTTTTGTTCCAATTGTAACAGGATTAGACTTTCTTCAACGGGGAAATTAAAGTCTTGTCTACATTCAAATAGAGAAATTGATCTTAAAGAGTCATTGAATAATGGCCAGGATATAAAAGAAGTGATAAAAAAGGCTATTTTAACTAAGGAAGAAGAGCATCATTTAGAAGACAAAAAATATATTAGCCGTAATATGAACCAGATAGGGGGTTAATCATGGGTGAATTTACGCATTTTAATGAAGAAGGCAGAGCCCATATGGTAGATGTGGGAAACAAAGATGACACTAACAGAACTGCTATTGCTACAGGGAAAATTCATATGAAGTCTGAAACTATAAAAATTATTAAAGATGGGCAGATGAAAAAGGGAGATGTTTTATCAGTTTCCCAAGTTGCAGGTATAATGGGAGCAAAAAAAACAAGTAGCATTATACCTATGTGCCATAATATATTTTTAACAGGCTCTAATATAAGATTTAATGTTGGAAATGACTATATCCAAGTGGAAGCTCAAGTAAAGACAAGAGGAAAGACTGGAGTTGAAATGGAAGCCCTAACAGCAGTTTCTGTTGCCTGCCTTACTATATATGATATGTGTAAAGCGGTAGATAAGGATATGATAATAGATGATATAAAGCTTATAAAAAAGACTGGTGGGAAGTCAGGTGATTATGTGAGGGATGAAAAATTAGCAAGAGTTCTATCTGTAAATATATCTGAAGAAAAGGGTGTTGTTAAAGATCCCATTAAGCAAGGAAAATTTATAGAAAATCATGGTCTAGAAAATGATGCTCATAGTGGCGACTGGCATAGACAGGTAAGCCTTTTAGGCAAAGAAAGTTTTGAAAAAATGGAGGAATTAGGAGCAGAAAATTTAAAATTTGGAGATTTTGCAGAAAATATAACTACAGAAGGGATAATTCTATATGAATTACCAATTGGTACAAGACTTGTTATTGGAGAGACACTTCATGAAGTAACTCAAATAGGAAAAAAGTGTCACTCAGGATGTGCTATATCTAAAACTGTTGGTAAATGTATAATGCCAAAGGAAGGTATATTTACTAGAGTATTAAAAGGTGGAATTATTAAAGAAGGAGATACTATAGAAGTATTAAAAAATGACCGCTTAAAAGATTGATTTTAAGCGGTTATTTCTATTGTTGCATCATCAAATTTCATATAGTTTAGTTGCCTAGTTTCTTTTGACAATTCAAATCCAATATATCCATTATCAATTAATTCTTTTTGGAAACCTAAATTTGCCCATTTAGATATTACCATATCAATTGGATTTGATAATTTTTTCTCTAAATCACTATGAAGTACAAATCTCCAAGTTCCGTCATGGCCGTCTTCTGCGGTTCCATATTTTTTCTTTAATGACTTAATCTTTAGACCATTTTTCATTATATTATATAAGCTATAGAAGTTATAAGGAGATACTGTGCATAAAAGATGTCTATAACCTTGCCTTTTTACTAAATCTGTAGCGATTTTTAAAGTTATGTCCTGCAATCCATTACCCCTATAAGCTGGGTCAACAACAGTTGTTTCTAAGTGAATTACTTTGTCTAATTGGTTATAAGCTAATCCAATATCATATCCCATATTGTTTTTATTTTTGCCTGGGATAGCTATATATCTATATGCTATTAATTCATCTTTACTGTTTAAAACACCGAAAATTTTGCCACCATTTTTAATCTCATAGTATATATCATCATAGGAGTCAACATATAGAATATCCTTATTTTCCAATCCTTCGTAAACTTTGTGCTCTAGTTCTATTACCTCGTTTAATCTATTAATATCCAATAACTGTATAGAGCACTCTTCTATTTCTTTAGTATCATTGTCATTCTTTTTATATAAATTACCTTTTTCTAGGATTATCATACATTACCTCCTTTCACTTTTACAAAGCAACAACCTGCAATTCTATCTCAGGTTGTAAGTAGATTATATAACAGGTCTTAATACTTTGTCAATAAAAAAAATTTAAATTTACATGAAAAAAGTTTACAAAATGGTAACAATTAAAGAATATAATTTAATCGTAAAATTTGGGTAAAATTAATGTGGGAGGTGATATAGTGGAGAAAAATGGGAGCAGACAACCAACTAAAGAAGAATTAAAAGAGAGTTTAAGTCCAATTCAATATAAGGTTACTCAAGAAAATGGAACAGAAAAACCTTTTAGTCATGAATATGATAAAAATTTTGAAGAAGGTATTTATGTAGATATAGTATCAGGGGAAGTACTATTTTTATCAGAGGATAAATTTGATGCTAGATGTGGCTGGCCAAGTTTTACTAAAGCTATAAATAGAGAGAATATTCTAGAAAAGAGAGATATTTCACATGGAATGATAAGAACAGAGGTAAGAAGCAAAAATGCAGATTCTCATTTAGGTCATGTATTTGAAGACGGACCAAAGGACAAAGGTGGATTAAGATATTGTATTAATGGAGCTGCCTTAAGGTTTATAAAGAAAGAGAATATGGAAAAAGAAGGGTATGGGGATTATTTAAGGGATAGAGGCTAAGCCCCTATCCCTATATTTTTTTACTCTTCCGATCTAATTGATAGTAATAAATTTAGTACAATACCTGATATTGCTGCTGTTGCTATGGCTGGGAATTCTTGTCCAAATAGTGGAATCATTCCATTAGAGTAATTGTAAGTACCACCTAATCCGATAATCATAATAACAGCAATTATTGCAAGATTTCTAGAGCTAAACATATCAACTTTTTTGTCCATCATTATTGTAATACCTTGAGCTGCAATTATTCCGAATAAATATATTGACAATCCACCAATTACAGATGTTGGTATGGAGTATATTATATTAATTAAAGGTGTGAAGCATGATATTATCATAGTTATTATTGCAGCTGTAATTAGTACAGGTACTGAGAAGTTTTTAGAAATTGCCATACAGCTTATATTTTCACCGTAGTTTGTCCCAGCTGGACCTCCAATAAAACCGGATACTATATCTCCAATACCATCTCCTATAAGATTTAAACCAAGTTTACCTGCTAGATCATATCTCTTTTTAGTAGCTTTTTTTCCAGCTAAGTCATTTACATATATATCAAGTTGATAGATATGAGCTGTTGATTCTGGAATTGTAGCTATTGCAATAGGCATAATAGCTGCTATGGCTGCTAAATTTGCTTTAGGGAATGTAAATATTGGTAAAGTCAAGATTGATGATGTTTCTATTGTGTTGAAATTTACAAATCCAATGCCTGTTATTCCACCTATTATTAAGGCTACAGCATAGCCAGTAAACAATCCAAATAGTATTGGAAATTGGCTTAGTGTTCCTTTTAGGTATACAGAATAAAGTATGGTAGATATCAATGTAATAATGGCAATTATCATGGCCATATCTGTTGCAAAAGGTATTTGTCCTTCTGATAAACCTGCTGGTACTGAAGAAGCATTTGATAAGGCATTTGCTGCTAGTGATAAACCAATTACCATTGCAATACTTCCAGTAACTGTTGGTGGCAATACCTTATCTATTGCCTTTTGGCCAACTTTATTTATTACTAATCCTGCTACTATAGATACTAGTCCTGATAATACAATACCAAATTGTGCGATTGATATTCTTTCATTTAATGTCAATCCAGCAAATTGCTCTGCTCCCATAATCGATGCTATAGCAGCAATATATGAGAAACTAGATCCGTAATACAAGGGAATTTTCTTACCTGTTACTAGAATAAAGACTAAAGTAGCTAAACCACTTGCGAATATTGTAGTGGATACGTGGAAACCAGTAATAAGTGCAACTAATACTGTTGCAGGAAACATAACAACTATTTGTTGCAATGCGAAAAAGATAAGTTCTAAAAAAGGAGGACGTTCATCAGGCAAATAACCTAATACTTCCTTTTCATTATTTGTATTATCTTTTCTCTCTGATGGGTTTGAATTAGCCATAAATAATACCTCCTAATTATTAAATTAGTTCCTTATTTGGCTGCATAATACCTAAAAAAATAATCTTGCCTTTGCAAGATTACACAAATACCTATGGTAAACCTAAAATAAATTTGCCTAAAGGGATTTATAGTCATCTTACTGGTATCTCTGCACCAATTTAAAGATTCTTTTCTATATGATTATTACATATATATATTATTTTGTAAATAGTTACTTAATAAATTTTTGTTGACCAATTCTCACAATTCCAAACTTCAGTGGCTACTTCATTGTAAAATTCAGGTTCATGGGATATAAGTAGTATAGCCCCTTTATAATCTTTTAATGCCCTTTTTAATTCTTCTTTTGCATCTATATCTAAATGATTGGTAGGTTCATCAAGAAGTAATATATTTGTTTCTCTATTTATGATTTTACATAATCTAACTTTTGCTTGTTCTCCACCGCTTAGAACCATTACTTTAGACTCTATGTGATTTGTAGTCAATCCGCACTTAGCTAAAGCAGATCTTATTTCAAATTGTACCCAGCTAGGGAATTCTGTCCAGACTTCCTCTATACAAGTATGGTTGCTTTTTTCTTTCGGCTCCTGCTCATAATATCCTATCTCAAGATTTTCACCAAGCTCAACTTCACCTGAATAAGGCTTAATAAGTCCTAAAATAGATTTTAATAATGTAGTCTTTCCAATGCCATTAGCACCTACTAAGGCAATTCTTTGACCTCTTTCCATTCTAAGATCTAATGGTTTTGATAAGGGCTCGTCGTAGCCGATGACTAAGTTTTTTGTTTCAAATACTACTTTCCCAGATGTTCTTCCTTCTTTAAAAATGAATTCTGGTTTTGGCTTTTCTCGGGAAAGTTCAATAATATCCATTTTGTCCAATTTTTTTTGTCTGGACATAGCCATATTTCTAGTAGCTACTCTTGCTTTATTCCTAGCAACAAAGTCTTCTAATTCAGCTATTTCCTGTTGCTGTTTTTTGTATGCAGCTTCAAGCTGAACTTTTTTAGCCTCATAAACCCTTAAGAAATTGTCGTAATCTCCAACATAGCGATTTATCTCCTGGTCTTCCACATGGTAAATAATATTTATAACACTATTGAGGAAGGGTATATCATGAGAGATTAGTATAAAAGCATTTTCATATTGTAAAAGATACTTTTGTAACCAAATAATATGTTGCTCATCTAAGTAGTTAGTAGGCTCATCAAGCATTAAAATATCAGGCTTTTCCAAAAGTAGTTTTGCCAATAATATCTTAGCTCTTTGACCTCCGCTTAAATCATTAACATCTGTATCTAGACCTATCTCATCAAGACCTAAACCTCTAGCTGTCTCATCAATCTTTGCATCAACTATATAAAAATCATTATGCTCTAGAATATCTTGAATTGTGCCTACTTCTTGAAGCAAAACATTGATTTCATCTTCAGAAACTTCACCCATTTGAACATACATATTCTGCATTTCTTCTTCCAATTCAAATAGGTATTTATATGCACCTCTTAGCACTTGTCTAATAGTATTGCCTTTTTCAAGAACTACATGTTGATCCAAATACCCTACCCTTACTCTTTTAGACCATTCAATTTGACCTTGGTCAGGCTCTAATTTTCCAGTTATTATATTCATAAAAGATGATTTGCCTTCACCATTTGCACCAATAAGTCCCACATGTTCACCCTTTAGAAGTCTAAACGAAACATCTTTTAAAATTTCTCTCCCACCATAACTATGATTAAGGTTACTGACAGTTAATATACTCATTAAATCAACCCTTCTTTCAATTATCTTTTTTATTTTATAAGAATTTTGATTAAATATCAATAGATGAGTTAAGAATAAGAGTAATTAAGAAACAATTGACTTGCTATTTTCCAGTATTAAAGATATAATTAATAAGTTAAAGAACGAGGAGGACGATTTAGTTTAATGGAAAAAATAAGATTCGAAGATTTTGAATTTTCGCAAGAAGTAGAAAAGGGAATAAAACAAATGGGTTTTGAGGAGATGTCTCCTATTCAAAGCCAGGCAATACCTGTATTATTGGACGGAAAAGATGTGGTAGGACAGGCACAAACAGGTACAGGCAAAACAGCAGCTTTTGGTATTCCAATATTGGAGATGGTTGACCCTACAGACAAGTCATTACAAGCATTGGTACTATGCCCAACAAGAGAGCTATGTATTCAAGTAGCAGAAGAAATAAGCAATTTAGGTAAGTTTGTAAACGGCCTTAAGATATTACCTGTTTATGGTGGTCAACCTATAGATAGGCAACTTAGAGCTCTTAAAACCGGTATTCAAATTGTAGTAGGAACTCCAGGTAGGGTTATAGATCATATAAAAAGAAAGACTATAAAAACTAATAATATAAAATTTATGGTTCTTGATGAAGCCGATGAAATGTTTGATATGGGATTTAGAGATGATATCGAATTAGTGATTAATGTATTACCGGAGGAAAGACAAACAATATTTTTCTCAGCAACAATGGCGCCAGAAATAATGAAATTTGCTTCAAGATTTCAAAATAACCCAGAATATATAAAGGTTGTTCACAAAGAACTTACTGTACCAAAAGTAGAACAGGCTTATTTTGAATTAAAGCAACATATGAAAACGGAGATTTTAATTAGATTAATAGATATCTATAATCCAAAGTTAACCATTGTATTTTGCAATACTAAGAAGAAAGTTGATGAGCTTACTAGCGAATTAATGAGTAAGGGGTATTTTGCTGATGGACTACATGGTGATTTAAAGCAATCACAAAGAGATGCGGTAATGAATAAATTTAGAAATGGTACTATAGAAATATTAGTTGCTACAGATGTGGCTGCTAGAGGTCTTGACGTAGATGATATTGATTTAGTTATTAATTATGATATGCCTCAAGATGATGAGTATTATGTTCATAGAATTGGTCGAACTGCTAGAGCAGGAAGAGAAGGTAGAGCTTTTAGCTTCGTAGCTGGCAGGGATATTTTCAAATTAAAAGATATCCAAAAATATACTAAAACTAAAATTGAAAGAAGAGATTTACCAACTCTTAAGGATATAGAAGACAAACAGTCATTGATTTTAACAAATAAAATTAAAGAAGAAATTGAAAAAGGCCAATTGTCTAAACATATAAACATGATAGATGGTTTGCTTCAAGAGGAGTTCACTTCTTTAGATGTGGCTGCAGCTATATTAAAATTATATATGGAAGAAAAGCGATTAGATGGTCATGAACAACTTGATATGGTTGACTTCGGTAAGAAGTTTGGCTCAAGAGATATTAGAGAATCTAAGGGAAGCAAAGCTAGTCAAAAACCAAAATCATCTAAAGATATGGCAAGACTTCACATTGATATTGGGAGCAGAAAAGGCATAAGCCCAAGACATATATTATCAGCTGTAATTCAAGAATCCAATATTAATAAAAATCAAGTTGGAGATATAAGCATATATGATAAGTTTACATTTGTAGAAGTAGATAAAAAAGTTGTTGATAAGGTAATGAATAGCCTTGATGAAAAGAGAATAAAGGGCACTAAGGTTAATGTAGAAAGAGCAAACCCTAAGAAAAAATAAAGGTTGGAGAAATTAATTCTCCAACCTTTATTTTTTCTTATACCTAATATTTCAATTAGTATTATACCATTCCATCTTTCATAGCTTCATAATTTTCTACTTCTTTAAAGAGAGATATTTCATTGGCTTGAACAGTTAGTTTTTGTAGTTCAAGTTCTCTTTCTGCTGTATTAAAATCATTTAATGAAATTAATCCTACCAAGTACTTAAATCCGGTAATAGCAAACTCATTTTCTAAGTTTTCTAAGACTGACTTGGAATTTTCTAAGTTATTATATTTTTCCAATATTAAATTATATTGATTCAACATACTAAGCTCTATGTCTTTCTTTGTAAGCTTATTCTCTTTGCTTCTTATTTTACTATTTTCACGACTATTCATTTGATTTTGTTTTTGTATTTTCAGACTTATGGAATTATCAACTGCTAAATTAATATCATCTTCTAAATCAATAGCATCTATATAATCTTTAGAAACATCAGGCATTTCACCTAGTTTAATTTCTTTAGATGAAGAAATGTCCAAAATATTTTTAAATTGTATTTCACTAGAATCTCTTGAGCTTACTAACGTATTATAAGTAGTATCGGATTCTTTTATAGATGTTTTAAAATCATTTACTACAGACTCCGTTAGAAGACCTAAACCATATTTAGCTTCATTGATTTGTAATTGATCTTCCATTATTATTTTTCTTATTTCAGCCTGTTCAATATTATTTGATAATTGATGTAATCCAATAAAGTAATTTTTTGCAGTATAAATTTGAGTTTGTTCCACTTGATCCCGGCTCAGTCTTGATGAACTCATTTGGCCATTAGTTATAGTTGGGAGACCAGTTCCATCTCTAATAGCTTCTCTTTCCTTATCCCAATCATCTTCCAAGTTTTCAATGCTATATTTGGCAATCTCTAAATTTAAATTGTTTTCTAAAACCATATCAACAATATCTTCGTAATCAATTACCATAATATCTTCTTCTTCATCAGCTGCATAGACTGGTAAGCACAATAATATTGACATAATCAATGAATATACAACTAATTTCTTTAACTTAAAATTCATTTAATTAATTCCTCCCCATGTATAAGATTTTAAATAATTGTTACATCTAAAATAATAGCCGTCATTTCTAATTGACTGACTTATTTAAACACTTCTCAAAGCATCTATCGGATTTAATAGACTAGCTTTTCTAGCAGGTGCCCATCCAAATATTATTCCAATTCCTGCGGAAAATCCTACTCCTAATGATATGGCCGATGTGGATAATTTAAATGTTGTTCCTATAACTCCGCTTACTGCATAAGATATCCACAATCCCAGTATTACTCCTATTAAGCCACCAAATAGAGAAAGGAAAATTGCCTCTATAAGAAATTGAACCTGTATATTAGAAGGTTCAGCACCAAGTGCTTTTCTAAGTCCTATTTCAGTCGTTCTTTCAGAAACAGAAACTAACATCATGTTCATTATACCAATTCCACCTACTAAAAGTGAAATGGAAGCGATGCCTCCAAGCATTGTAGTAAACATGTTTTGCATAGTTTCCAGTGCCTCTATCATACTATCTAAGTTTATAACATTAAAACTATCATCTTTATAATTAAAAGCTTTATTAAGTGCCAGCTCTACGTCGTCCATTACTTGATCCATAAAATTAGTATCAGAAACTGATATATCAAGAGCAGTTATATTGCCGACTCCAGCCATATTCATTGCTGCAGTATAAGGTATAAACACCTTACCATTTGAATCTGTTGATCCAAATGCAGACATAATATCTGATGAACTATCTTCATTTACTAATCCAACAATTGTATAATTTGTACCATTAATTAATATATTTTCTCCTAAAGGGTCTTCACCAGTAAATAGTGTTTTCTGAATATCATCATCTATAACAGCGACTTTATTTTTGCTTTCCATATCCAAAATATTAAAACCTCTACCATAGGAAATTATATCCTTAGATTCTCTAAAAAACACTTCGTTTTTACCCTCTATTGAAACGTCTTCAAGAAGGTTTTCTTCCCTAACTATAGATGAAGAAATAGAAAGACTAGGAGTAACTCCTGACACATTTTCAATAGTCGATAACTCTTCAACTTCACTATAAGATAGGCCACGTTTTAAAGGTGTTCCATAAGCTTGAATTGTAATTTTACCAGCGCCTAAATCTACAAATTGACTATTTGCTTCATCAATTACACCTTGTACTATAGTAATAAGAGCTATAATAGCAGATACACCTATGACTATGCCTAGAATGGTAAGAAAGGAACGCATTTTATTGCCTACAATATTTTGCCATGACATAATAATACTTTCTTTAAGCATCGCCTTCATCTCCTTCTGAAAGATAACCATCAAGAATTTTTACTATTCTATTAGCATAAGTAGCTATATTTGCATCATGGGTGATCATAATAATTGTACGACCTTCTTTATTTAATTCTGTGAACAGTTCCATAACTTGTTTCCCGGTGCTTTGATCCAATGATCCTGTTGGCTCATCAGCTAATAAGATTGTAGGGTTGTTAGATAAAGCTCTTGCAATAGCAACACGTTGTTGTTGCCCACCTGATAATTGATTAGGTCTATGATTGAGTTTATCATCTAAGCCTACTCTAATTAATGTATTTACCGCTATCTCTTCTCTTTCTTGCTTTGTAATTTTTGCATATATTAAAGGTAACTCAACATTTTTCTTAGCAGAAAGTCTTGGCAGTAGATGGAATGATTGAAAAATAAAGCCGATTTCTTTGCTTCTAATTTTTGATAGCTGTTTTTCACTTTGATCGGAAACATTTCTTCCATCTAATATAAATTCGCCAGATGTAGGAGTGTCTAAGCAACCTATTATATTCATTAAAGTTGATTTGCCTGATCCGGAAGGGCCTAGTATAGATATAAATTCTCCTTCATTAACAGTAAGGTTAATTCCCTTCAAAACAACTTGATCTTCTCCACCCATTTTATATGTTTTTACTATATTAGTCATTCTTAGTATTTCTTTTTCCATTTTAATTCCTCCTTAACTCAGATTACATAACCATGTAATTTGGATAAGTTACAGGAACAAGAACCGTTTCACCAGATTCCACACCATCTAGTATTTCTACGGTTATTCCATCATTTATACCAATGGTAACTTCTTTTGTGGCAACATTTCCTTTAATATCACGATAGTACACGTATGGCTTGTTTTCATTATCAAATTGAATAGCTTTCATAGATATAGTCGTAGTATCCTTTACGCTTTCATTTGGGATTGTTAATTCAGTGGACAATCCTACTCTAAGGTATTCATTTTCCTCTAAGCTGACTGTTGCTTCAAAGAATGATACATCATTTACAACAGTAGCTAGTCTAGATATATCAGTAATTTTGCCTGTTACTGTTTCATCTAGAGCGTTTATTAATACTTTTGCATCTTTATCTAATGTGATAGCTTTTAAATCATACTCATCTACCTTGATTTTAACTATAAGATCATCAAAATTAAAGATATCCATAATAGGAGTACCCATTACAATAGATTCATTTTCTGACACATAAATTTCAGATACTTCTCCACTTACTTCAGCCAGAACTCTGGAATCATCAGCTTGCTGCTGGACCAAGTCATAGGAAGCCTCAGCTTGCTTAAGTTGCTCTTCAGCAATACGAATATTATTATTTAGACTTTGTTGGAGAGTATCATAAGCGCTTTGTGAAGCATTTAACTGCTCTTTAGCCAAATTTATACTTTGATCAAGGCTAGTTCCCATATTGTCAAAATTATTTTGTGCAATTTCAAGTTGTATTTCTGCTTGTTCAAGTGAAGCTTGAGATTGTTCCACTTCTACAAGAGATGAACCCCCCATTTTATATAAGCCTTGAACTCTTTCAAAGTTTAGCAATGCAGTATCATAAGTAGACTGTGCAGACTTATGAGCATTTCTAATTTGTATTATCTGCTGTTCCTTAGATGAACCTATAGCAGTGTCGTAATTAATCTGAGCTGTGGTCAAATTAAGTTTAGCTTGAGATAATTGTTGACTCTTATTTGGGCCTTTTGCTGCATCTAAATTAATCTTTGCTAATTCAACATTGGCTTTTGTTTGTTCTAGGTTTGATGAAATAGAGCTATCGTCAAGTTCAAATAACAGATCTCCTTCATTAACGAAGTCTCCTTCTTCTACATGAAATTCTTTTACAGATAGACTTGTTTTTGAAACTATATTTTGTTTATCATTTGAGTCGATATTGCCACTAAAACTATAGAATGTGTTAATATCTTGAGTTTTTGCTACTTCATCAGTATAAATTCCATCATCTTTTTTTGAGCTATTTATTAGTATAAATAATAGTACAATAATTGCGACAGCTACAATTAGTATTTTTTTCTTTATAGATAAGTTCTTAAACTTTAGTAGAATTGATGTAATTTTAGATTTCATTTTGCTCCCCCTTTCTTGTGTATACATTATTTATTATACATTATAAATATTAACATAGTATTAACAAGAATAAAAATTATTAATTTGCTTAAATTACAAAGGATTAGGGTAACAATTCAAATACGGGATAAATTAATAGGAGGTGACTTATGAGCTGTAATAATTGTGAACATGACTCAGAAAAAAATTGTTTGGAGATAGTTCCTATATTTTCTTCCCTTACATTTGAAGAAATGCTGGAAGTTGCTTATATAACTACTGCAAAAAACTATGAAAAAGGCGAATTTATTTATAGTCAAGGAGATATCGGAAATAAACTTTATGTGATTCATAAAGGAAGAGTGAAGATATCAAGAATAAGTTCCAATGGAAAGGAACAAGTTATTAGAGTAGTTGGTCCAGGTGAATTTTTAGGAGAGCTTACACTTTTTAGCGCTATGCCTTTGACTGAAAATGCTGAAGTTATGGAGAAAACAAATCTTTGCTTAATTGAGGGAGTAAAATTAAAAGAGCTTATGGGAAAATATCCAACTATAACTTTTAAGGTAATGGAAGTACTCAGTCAAAGATTGGAAACTGCAGAAAATCTAATAGAGGATATAAATTTACACTCTGTAGAAACTAGACTTGCACAAGGTTTATTAAAGATGAAAGATAGTAATAATGAAGTTATATTAAATATGACAAAAGGTGATTTAGCTTCTCAATTAGGTATGAGTCAAGAAACATTAAGTAGAAAGTTATCCTTATTTGAAGACCAAGGTTTAATTGAACAAATAGGAAATAAAAGAATAGTTTTAAGAGATATAGATGAATTAGAAGAAATATTACACTAGGAGGTGGAGTAATTGGAATCCATTAGAATTATGGTTGAGGAACACTCTAATGTTTTAAGGATGTTAAAAGTAATAAGAAAAATTTGCTATAAGCTGCTTATAAATGAAGGTTATGATATAGATGATTTCCCTAAGATAATAGATTTTGTAAGAACATATACAGATAAGCATCATCATGGTAAAGAAGAGGATATATTATTTAAAACCATGGAGCAAGAATTAGAGAGACTAGCTAAAGCAGGGGCTATTACGGGTATGTTAATAGAACATGATAATAGTAGA
The DNA here is from genome assembly GCA_028708575.1 of Tissierellia bacterium. Lineage (GTDB taxonomy): Bacteria > Bacillota > Clostridia > Tissierellales > Tissierellaceae > UBA3583. The sequence goes on along the minus strand of JAQVYQ010000010.1, from coordinate 2,754 downwards.
CTTTATATGACTAATCTTGAAAAAGGAGTAGATAGTTTCAAAGAAGGCAATGACCAAGCAAGGCTTGATATTATTGCAAATTCTATTTGCTATGCAGATTTATTGGATAGACATATAGAAAAAGAAAATAATATAATGTACAAATTTGCAGAAAAAATGTTATCTGATAGTATTAAAGAATTCATTGATGAAGAGAGTAATAAAATCGATGAAGAAGCAACTAAAATAGGGACACAAGAAAAATACTTAAATATATTAAGCCAACTAGAGAGAAAATATGAAGTTATAAATTAAGGAGGATGAATAAATGGCTTTTAAATTAACAGATAAGGTAAAATGGGTAGGGAAAATTGACTGGGAACTAGAATCATTCCATGGTCAGGAATATTCAACTCACAAAGGTTCATCATATAATTCCTATTTAGTTAGAGATGAAAAAACAGTTTTAATAGATACTGTATGGGGACCTTATGCAAAAGAATTTGTAGAGAATTTAAAGAAGGAAATTGACTTAAATGAAATAGATTATATTATTGCTCAACATAGTGAACCAGATCATAGTGGTGCCCTTCCATTATTAATGAAGGAGATTCCAAATACACCAATTTATTGTACGCCAAATGGTGTAAAGGTCATAAAAGGACATTATCATGAGGATTGGAATTTTGTAGAAGTAAAAACAGGGGATACATTAGATATAGGAGAATCAACTTTAACCTTTGTTGAAGCAAGAATGTTACACTGGCCAGATAGTATGATGACATACATGAGCGGGGACAATATGTTGTTTAGTAATGATGCCTTTGGCCAACATTATGCATCACAGCATATGTACAATGATTTAGTAGATCAAGCAGAATTACAACAAGAATGTATAAAATACTATGCTAATATCTTAACTCCATTTAGTCCATTAGTAACTAATAAAATAAAAGAAGTACTAAGCCTTAATCTTCCATTAAATATGATAGCAACTTCACATGGGATTATATGGAGAGATAATCCAGCACAAATAATTGAACAATATTTGAAATGGGCAGATAACTATCAAGAAAATCAAATAACTATTGTATATGATACAATGTGGAATTGTACTAGACATATGGCAGAAGCAATGGTAGAAGGTATTAAATCAGTTGATAAAGATGTGACAGTTAAAATGTATAATGCTGGTAAAACTGATAAGAATGACATTATAACAGAGCTATTTAAATCTAAGGCTATATTATTTGGTAGCTCCACTGTGAATAAGAGTATTATGCACGGGACCTCAGGAATATTGTCTATGATTAAAGGAATTGGCTTTAAGAAAAAGAAAGCTGCTGCATTTGGCTCATATGGTTGGTCAGGTGAATCAGTTGGATTATTAGAGGAAGAACTTAAAGCAGCAAAGATGGAAATAGTGCAAGAAGGCATTAAAGTTCTATGGGATCCAGATGAGGAAGCAAAAAAACAGTGCGTAGAATTTGGTAAGAGCTTTGCTGAAAAAGTAAAATAGGCATGTTGACAATAAGTAAATAAAATGCTAAATTAAATACAAGGTCTACTGAAGTAGGCAAAAAACTTAGTTTAAAAAAGGCAATTAAATATGAAGAATATTACCATGAAGGTATTTACTCACAAGGAGTAAGCCTTCATGTTTTTTTTAGGAGGGATAAGCGTGCAAAACAGATCAACAAGGAAGTTAGTTTTATCAGGATTTTTCATTGCTTTAGGGCTGGTTTTACCATTTGTAACTGGACAAATACCAAGTATCGGAAATAAATTATTACCTATGCATATACCTGTATTAATAGCTGGATTTGTCTTAGGTGGGAAATATGGATTTGCAATAGGGTTTATTGTACCAATTCTAAGGAGTTTATTGTTTACTATGCCACCAATGTTCCCAATAGCAATAGCAATGGCTTTTGAGTTAGGAGTATATGGGCTAATGACAGGATTTCTATATAATAAACTACAAAGGAATACCATTAGTATATATATTTCATTAATAGTAGCAATGATTTTAGGAAGACTAGTATGGGGTATAGTGAGTTATTTCTTATTTTCTATTAATAATACTGTGTTTACTTGGGAGATGTTTATAGCTGGAGGATTTTTAAATGCTTTTATTGGAATAGTTATTCAATTAATAATCATACCATTATTAGTATCAGCTTTAAATAAGTATGGTGTCCTCTCTTATGAATAATAATAATAACTACAAAGAATATTTGCTGGACCAGTACCATACAGTATTTAAAGAGATTGATTTGTTAATGAATTCTAAGGATAAAGTATTAGTTGCAATAGACGGAAATAGTGGAGCAGGAAAATCTACACTTTCTGAAATTTTAGAAAGCATTTATAGTTGTAATGTATTTCATATGGACCATTTTTTCCTTAGACCAGAGTTAAAAACTAAAGAAAGATTAGATGAAGTTGGTGGCAATGTTGATTATGTAAGATTTAATGATGAGATAATCAAGGGACTAAAAAGCGGCCAAGACTTTAAATATCAAATATATAATTGTCAAATAGAGAAGCTAGATAAATATATAAGCGTATTTCCAAGGAAATTAAACATTATTGAAGGCGTTTATAGTATGCATCCGGTCTTAATTGATAATTATGATTTAAAGATTTTCTTAAGAATAGACCATAAAAAACAAAGCCATAGAATACTTGAAAGAAATGGTAATATAATACATCAGAAGTTTATGAATCTTTGGATACCCTTAGAAAATGAATATTTTGAACAATTTAAAATAA
>JAQVYQ010000059.1 GCA_028708575.1 Tissierellia bacterium | reverse complement strand
GAAGATATAATTCCAAGTAAAAACATACCAACAATAATCTCTATTAAAGCAAATCCTTTATTTGTCATTTCTCAAATTATTTTATCTCCTTTATATTTACTTTACCTACAACAGGTGTTATAGTTATTTTGTATTTTTTTTTATTCTTATTATGCAGATTAATAGTATCTCCATTTGAAGGCGCTCCAGTTCGTGAAAAGGTTATTTCAGTACCAGAACCTTTATATGAAAATTCCAGACCATTCTTTAAATAAACTCTCTTTATAACTGTTGCATTTTCTTGAATAGAATAACTATTATTTATAGCATCATAACTAAATTTATGTATATTACCTTTTACAATTGCTTGAGTTTTTGCATATAAAATATCCTTCTTGATTTGCCTAATTTGCTGATGCTCGTTAAATCGTATATAAAATCCTATCTTAGGTATAGCTATTAATAAAAAAATGGACATCAGTGATATTACAACTATTAATTCAATCAGTGTAAAGCCCTTCATCTTTTTCATATTTTACTCCGTAGCATCATAGAGCATATATACTACTTCTGCTCTAGTAATTTTATTATTCATGCTATTAAAACTATGCGAACGAATCTTCTGTTTGTAAAGCATATTATTTGCTATATCTATCCATCTAAAAGATCCATATCCAATAATACGATTCATTATGATTTCAACTTCACTATAGCTAATAGGGTTGTTCGGTTTAAATGTTCCATCAGAATATCCACTAATATAATTATTACTAAGTGCATAATTAATAATATTGCTAAAATTACCAAAGCTATTAGCATCTTCAAAAGAATATAAATTTTCTCTATAATAATTTGTATTCCAATTATAAACTCTACTTAACAATGTTAAGAATTCAGCTCTAGAAATGTTTTTATCGGGTCTAAAAGTCATATCAATATAGCCATAGATAAGATTTCTTCTAACAAAAGTATCTATTTCATCTTTTGCCCAATGTCCTCTTGCATCAGGGAAAACCATTACATGTGGATCTACAAATATACTATAGCTAGTGGCAGATTGATTTAAATTACTTGCCTTAATTTCAGCACTTATTATTCCGTCTTCAATTTTAGTCGGGATATACAACCATTTATAGTCTTCTAATCTGTATATACCCCCCTTTAGTTTATCTCCATAGTATTCAAAGCTTATTGTTATTGGTTTTGAATTAGATACATTTCCTGAAGTATTTAAGATGCTTAAATTATAACTATCAGATGATTTAATCAAAGTACCAGATTGCTTATTTCCAGCATCACAAGATGTATTAATATTTAAATTCACATCGTGATAATAAGTACCTGGCTCAATAGTGACAGCAAAACTACCATCTGCGCTAATAACAGTTCCACCCGAGATTGGAATAATTTCTGATATTAACTTCTCAATTCTCTCACTTTCACTTAATCCATTATATTTTGCATAATAGCTTTCTGTATAACCAGTATAATAACCCGATATAAATGCATCCTGATATTCATATGCAAAATTGCTTAAAGTGTACTCACTAATTATAGTATCTTTTGAGGGCAAACTTCTTGTATGGTCTTGATTTAATCCTTGAAAATAGTCTTTAGTCCCTGATGCAGCACCAACTATGGAGCCAATAACTTGTCCATCTGAAATTCCTTGGTCTAAAGCTACTTTGTCAGGTTCAAACATGGCTCTTTCATAAGCTATAGCATAACCCTCTTTAAAGGCATCTATAAATTCATCTATAAATGAATTTCCATAAGACTTACTCTGTAATCCTAAGTTGAACATGTTCCTAATTTCTCTATCTCTTGGTAGAGCATCTCTCCAATCAAATTTTTCTCCATCATGATAATCCTTAGCTCCATAGATTTGTCCCAATGAATCACCTAGTTCAGTAGCATAGTATATTTTTTGATTTTTGAAAAATACAACATCAAAACCATCAAAAAAGCCCTCTTCAAATTCGTCTTTATCATAACCAGCACCAAGATCTTTCTTAATATTTCTATGCGCTCTAGTATTGTAATAATAATTATAGGCATCTTTTGCCTCTTCATAATAGTCATCATTATCTTGTCCAAAGTCGTAACCAGCATCGTATCCTTCAGCATAGCTTTGAGAATCAGTAGTAGCAAAAACTACTCTTGTATTTAGTAAAATTATTAAAGTAATAATAAGCCTTAATATCTTATTTGTCATTTTCATCTTGCTCTACCTCCTTACTAAAACTAAGACTTTACCTACTGGTAATACATCACCAGTAGTCAGGTTATTGTATTTCATAATTTCATTTTTATATGATTCAGTACCATATATCTTTTTAGATATACTACTTGCTGTATCACCAGGTTGCACTATATAAAAATCGTTAATTGGCTGATTATTAGCTGATGAATCTTCATTTATTGGATAATAGACTTCAAGTTTATCTATTAATAGGACACCAAAATCATCTTTATTATAAGATAATTCAAAATATAAATGTGTAAGCTTTAATGGATAAAGGCTCAAATCCTGCGGTGGAATAGTTTCAATATTAGACCAACCTAACCAAGATATCCCTTCTGAAACAACTGTATCTATATCCTCTCCAGCTTGTGTCCTTAATCTCATTCCTAATGTACCAGGAGAATATCCAAATGCATTAACCCACATACTAATAATATTCGGTGGATACTTTAATTCTATTTCATTAATTCCTAAATCTATATATGCTCTGTTTTCCTCATCCAAGGCAAGCATATTGTATTCAAATCTTAATGAGTACTTTCCAGATTTACTTATAGTAGAAGGAATTGTATCGCCCTTAATGTTTCTGTTAGACGGTATAAAACTATAGTTTGCGCTTTCAAAATCATGAAGCATAACTTTAGTATAGTCTCCATCATCTATAGCTGTACTATTTTCTAAACCATAATCTCCAGTTTCATAAACATTATAGCCTTTAAAGGAGTCAAATAATGAACCATCTCCAGTGGCTTGTGCTGTTTCAATATTTATTATCTTTGTATTAGTTTCAGCAATACCTTCAAGACTATATACCTTTAAAGACATACTGCCTGATAATTCAGAGTCATTAATTCTATCCATAGATAAAGAGTCAACTACTATTCTTCTAGGACTTGTCCCTATTGATTCAACAACACTAACTATCCCATTATAGCTACCTTCTAATGGAATAGTAATACTCATTTGATGAACATTGATTTCACCAATAGTTTCTTCATTAGGTTCATTAAAGTTCATATCACTTATATAAACTCTATCGTCTACAATTAAATCATTTAGTAAATATATAATCTGTGCTTGATCTAAAACAGGAAAATAGTTTTGAAATACTTCATTTCTTTCTCTATGTAACATTTCCAATTCTTTTTTTATGGCGTCTTCCTTTTTTAAAGTATTGTTCATATCAACTATTTTCGTATCTAGTTCAACCTTTAGTGTTTCCAACTCGCTTATTTTCTCTGCTTGAGGTGTAAGTAGTAAACTATTTGATAAATAAATTACTAATACTATTCCTAATAATGTCAATAATAGTCTCTCTTTATTTGTAAGGGGTCTTAAATCGAATTTACAAATCTTCAGCAGCTTGGTCTTCATCTATATTCACATCCTGGAAAGTCAAATTCAAAACAAATTTCTGATAGTTATCAACATTATTTATATTTGAGACAAATATTGATTCAATATTCTCAATTAATTCAATCCCTTTACTGAATTCAGCTATAGAATAAGCATCCGTTGCAACCCCTGCAATCTGCACATTCCTACCTTTTGCAGTAAAACTTGTTAGAAATAATCCATCAGGCATCCTAGACTTTATATCATATAACAGTTCTTCACCTATAATATTATTTTCTTCTATTTTTTTATCCAATTCAATAATTTTATCTACTTCTTCCTTAAAAACAGTCATTTCTTTTTCAAGTTCTTTTATTACATTTACCTTCTCAACAGTTTTAAGGTTTTCAGTAACTTCCAAACGATCCTCTATTTGATCTTCTAAAGTACCTATTCGATTTTGATTATATATTCCATTTGCAAAAGTTCCTATTACACATAGTATTAATAGAAAATATAAAATAATTATTTTATCAAATTTAAATTGCTTTTTTTCTACATATGACTCAAAGAAGTTCAAATCTCTCATTCTTTCACCTCATCTAATCGTATCAATCCACCAATTGCATTTGCATACCTAAAAAGTTCCCCATCAAACTTAACCCTATCTAATGACTCTAACCTTATTGTTGGTTTGTTGAAAAACTTTGTAAATATATTATCTATTCCAGCTATATTATAGAATCCACCAAGAAGTACAATCAAATCTACAACATTTCCTACTTCCCTTGCACTATAATATCTGAATATCATTTCAAAATCAGGAAGAACATCATTAATATAAAGCTTTACGCCATTTATTATTTTGCATTCATCATCATTAGGTTCAGAATCCTCTTTAATATCATTCAAAGCCTTAGTCCTTGAATATAATTCATCTTCATTGAGCTCAGGGAATAAATGATTTAAGAATTCAATTAAGTATTTCCAGCCAACCTCTATAAGGCGAGATACTTTCAAAACATCTCCATCTATAACAGTTATAGCTGAGGCATCATATCCAAAATCTATAGTTGCAATACTTCCAGTTATTTCATTTGTTCCATTAATTTGAGAATTTGTCATAAGAAGCTTTCTTATTGAATTTCCTCTATAATCTAAAATTACAGGTTTTAATCCTAAATTCTTAAATAGATTTAGATGAGGCTCGACAATAGTCTTTGGTACACATATAATCATTAGTTTTATCTTATCTAAACCTTCATACAAAATTGGGCCAAGATTTAAATAGTTTACCACATACTCTTCTACATTAACTGGAATAAAATCCTCTAGTTGATAATGCAAAATAGAATCTACTTCTTTATCATCTACCTTAGGAACCATTATTTCTCTTATTATGATTTTGGTAGAATTAATAACGCCATAAGCTTGTCCTAAAGTCACATTATTTGCATTAAGAGCTTGCCCCAACAAGTATGTCAAATGCTCTATATCATGAATTATTCCATCATTGTATATATCCTTAGGTACAGAAACTGAAAAGCTATTGTTAACTACAACACCCTTTTTAGAATACTTGCCCTCAACTACCTTAATTTCTTTAGTTGCGAAATCAAAGGAAAGAACAGTTTTGCTATTAAAAAGATTCATAGGATTCCCTCCTTTATCTTTAATTCATAAAAGTAATTGCAAAAGCTTCACCTATTATTTAGTATTATTCCATTTTCATTTAGAGCCTTCATATACTTGTGCCTCTTATAAAATCGAATTTATATATAAATTGATTAAATCTCTCCCCCCTAAAACTGTTATAAAAAAGCCTAGAATAATAAAAGGTCCAAATGGTATAGGATTTTTTAACGTTTTTATTTTTGCTAATAATAAAAGCAAAGAAATAATTGCCCCAAAAATAAATGATAAAAAAATTGTAAGTAATATATATTTAATACCTAGAACAAATCCCAAAGCAGCGATTAGGGTTATATCTCCACCACCCATACCACCACGCGATACTATAACAATAGCTAAAAAAATTCCACCTGCTATTAGTAATCCACCTATACAATTTAATATATTTTGTGAGATACCAAACAAATAATAATTAGCACCCTTCTGTAAAACAGATAAAATCAAAATAATAATAATTAAATTATCCGGAATAATCATTTCCTTTATATCAATAAATGAAATTACAATTAAGACAGAAGATATTAATGAGTAAAATACAAAGTCTATTGTAAAACCAAATTTATTAAACATTATTACATAAATAATTCCATTAAGAAATTCTACAACAGGATATTGCGGGGAAATCCTCTCCCTACAATATCTGCATTGCCCTTTAAGAAACAAATATGAAACTACAGGTAGATTATCATACCATTTAAGTTTGGTGTTGCACTTTGGACAATGGGATCCCGGCCACACAATACTTTCACCTCGAGGAGCACGATAAATCCATACATTTAAGAAGGAACCTATGATAAGGCCGTATATTAAGATTAACATAGCCAATTTCTTCCCTCCTATTTTGAGAATTTTAAATATGTTAATAAGTTAAGTCACTGCTTGATTTATGTTTCTAGCTATTTTTCTTCAGCTGGTGCTTTTGCTTTAAGTATTTCTTTGTTAGTAACATCTACATTCCCATTTACATCAATTGTTACCTTATATTCAACCCCTTTAGTAGCCCAAGGATTTTTAGGCCAAGTATCAATATAATTCCCTGCAGCCCAAGGGTTATCTTTATCAGGTGTAAGTTCATCATTACCAGCAGAAGTCCATTCTTTACCTTCATTAGGAATGCCATTTTCAGCTACTGCTATAGTTGCTGCACTTGTAAGAGCAGCTACATTTACTTCGTGCACATTTTCTCTAGCTTTCTCTTGTGTGTCAGTAAACCTTGGCACCGCCACAGCTGTCAATATACCCAGTATGGCTACAACTACCACTAATTCAATAAGAGTAAAACCTTTTTTGTTTATTTTTGTGTTAATCAGCCTAAACATTTGAATTCCGCTCCTTATTTCTATGATTTATATATAAATTTTAATTTGAATCTAGTTTAATTCACAATCACCATTGTTAGAGTCATTCTTATGGGTATTAATGCGTCAAGCTCTGAATCTTCACAATTATCTACATATTATTTATTTTCTATTACCTCTTACCTATTGCCTTCCATTAAACTGTGCTCATTATTTCAAACATTGGCATATACATTGCTATGACAATAAATCCTATTATTAGTCCCATAACTACTATCATCAGGGGTTCTAATAGTGATGTTGCTCTTATTATTGTTTCTTCTACTTCTTGGTCGTAGAAGTCTGCAGTTTTAAATAGTATTTCATCCAGTGCCCCTGATTCCTCACCTATTTTTATCATGGCGTCTACCATTGGTGGATAAATATCTACCTCTTTTACCGCTCTGGATAAAGGCATACCCTTTCTGATATTATCTATGCTCAGTATAAGCCTTTCTTCTACTACTGCATTATCTACTACCTTTGCCACTACTTCCATGGATTGTATCAATGGTATACCTGCAGACATTAGAGTAGATAAGGTTCTAGTAAATCTTGAGGTTATTATTTTAGTTGTACTGGTCTTAATTATTGGTAATCTTAACTTTATGAAATCAAATAAATATCTTCCTTCCTTATTATGCCAAAGTAATTTAGTACCCACAATCAAAAGAATCAAGATAGTTCCATATACATACCAATGAGACTGCAATGAATTGCTAATATTTAATAATGCCATCGTAGGTCCAGGAAGTGGCAAATCACTGCCTTCAAACATTCCTGTAAATGTGGGTAGTATGGCAATTAGCATAAATACTACTACAAAACATGATACAATAGCTAATACTGTAGGATAAACCATTGCAGATTTAACCTTTGCTTCTACCTTGTTTTCCTTTTCAAAGTGAGTTGCCATTCTATCCATAATAGTATCAAGATTGCCACTTACCTCTCCTGCAGTCACCATACTAGTCAATACTATTGGAAATATATTAGGATATTTTTTCATTGCCTCGGAAAGTACAAACCCCTTTTGAACTTTCTTATTTACTGAAAGAACTGTTTTTCTCAAAGTCTTATTTTCAGATTGTATTCCTAGTATATCAAGACATTTTACAATTTCAAGACCTGAATCTAACATAGTATAGAACTGTCTACAAAATACGGCTAAATCTTTTTTCTTAATTTTTGTTGGAAATAATACTGTCTGTGACTCTGCTTTTATATCTCTTTCCACTAAAAGAACAGTATTTTCATTATCCTTTAACATTTCTATAACATCTTCTTCGTTATTTCCATCATGAAAACCTTCTATTATTTGGCCAGAAGAGTTTATTGCTTTATATCGAAATATCATATAATACCTCTATCTCAAATATTTTTTTATTTCTTGTTGATTAAATGCTTGTCCAAGTGCTACATCTTTACTTATACAACCTCTTATAAAAAGATCAATAATAGAATTATCCATAGTTACCATTTTATCTTTTAAGCCTGTTTGTATCATTGAATCTATCTGATGAATTTTACCCTCTCTAATGAGATTTCTTATGGCTGGTGTAGCTATCATAACTTCAAAGGCTGCTATTCTACCTCCACTATCTACTTTTGGCAACAGTTGTTGAGATACGACTGCCTTCAAAACAGAAGCAAGTTGTACCTTAATCTGTTGCTGTTGATGAGGTGGAAATACATCTATAATTCTATCTATAGACTTTACTGAACCAAGTGTATGTAAAGTTGATAAAACTAGATGGCCTGTTTCCGCTGCAGTGATAGTTATGCTAATGGTCTCTAAATCTCTCATTTCGCCAACTAGTATTACATCAGGGTCTTCTCTAAGAGCACTTCTAAGGGCATTTGCAAAGCTTAAACTGTCATTTCCAATCTCTCTTTGATTAACTATTGATTTCTTGTGTTCATGAAGATATTCTATAGGATCTTCTAGGGTTAATATATGGCAGTTTCTTTCTCTATTGATCAAATCAATAATTGATGCTATTGTTGTGGACTTTCCACTTCCCGTTGGTCCTGTTACTAATACTAATCCTCTAGAAAGTTTAGCTATATCTCTGGCTACTTCAGGAAGTCCTAAGGACTCCAAGTTTGGAATTTCCATAGGAATAATTCTCAATGCTAGTCCATAGTTATTTCTTTGTCTATAGGCATTTACTCTAAATCTTCCTATACCTAGAATAGAATAGGAAAAATCTAATTCGCCTTGTTTTTCAATAGTTTTAAATTGATCCTCATTTAATGCTTCTTTCGTAAGTTGTAAAGTATCAGTAGGAGTTAACCGTTTTTCACTAAAACTTACTAATTTACCGTATATTCTATATGTAGGTGGTACCCCTACTGCAATGTGTATATCAGAAGCTTTCTTTTCAACTCCTAAGTTTAATATTTCTACTAAGTTCATAAATCTTTTCCTTTCTCATCTATCCTAAGGTAAACCCTACATTCATAACCTCTGAAAAAGTAGTTTTACCTATTAACGCTAATTCTGAAGCTGATTGAAATAATGTTGTCATTCCATTTTCGATTGCTTTTTCTCTAATTTTATCTGTTGTTGCATTTGTGCCTATTAGACTTCTAATACTTTGATCTAATGGCATGATTTCATACACTGCTGCTCTGCCTTTATAGCCTTGATTACAAGCATTACATCCCTTAGCCTTATGTAGAATAATATGATCATTTTCATTAAAACCTAAAACTTTCTTCTCTTGATAACGTGCATCATAAGGCACTTTGCATTTATCACAAAGTACCTTTACAAGTCTTTGTGAAACTACTCCAATTACTGCCGAAGATACTAAATAAGGCTCTACTCCCATGTCTACAAGTCTTGCTATAGTAGATGGGCTATCATTCGTATGGAGTGTGGATAAAACGAGATGCCCCGTGATAGCTGCCCTTACAGCTATTATAGCTGTTTCACTATCTCTTATTTCTCCTATCATAATAGTATCTGGATCTTGCCTTAATATAGATCTAAGTCCAACAGAAAAGGTTAGTCCTGCTTTTCTATTTACCGTTACTTGATTTATGCCTTTTAATTTGTATTCTACAGGATCTTCTATGGTGATTATATTTTTCCCAACTACATTTAATTCTTTTAATAATGTGTAAAGGGTTGTAGACTTGCCACTCCCAGTTGGTCCAGTTGATAAAATCATACCATAGGGTTGTACTAATAATTTGTTAAATTTTTCTAGATTTTTCTCGCTTAATCCCAGTCCTTCTTTAGTAAAATTAAAGTTGGATTTATCTAATAATCTGATTACAATTTTTTCACCATATACTGTAGGAAGTGATGAAATTCTCATGTCAATTTCTTTATTATTTACTTTTGTTTCTAATCGACCATCTTGAGGTATTCGCTTTTCTGCGATATTCATTTTGCCCATAATCTTAATTCTTGTGACTAATGGAGAAAGGTTTGATCTAGGTAGTGTCATTATTTCATTTAAATCACCATCTATACGAAATCTTATTCTTAAATCGTCTATGGATGGTTCAATGTGTATATCTGAAGCCCTCATTCTTATGGCTTGTTCTATTATTGAATTAAAAAGTTTTACAATAGGAGCTGAAGTTACTTCTGAAACTTCCTCTTCTTCATAATAAAAGTCTAAATATTCCGAATCAGAAAATTCCTCTAATACTTTACTTGTTATAGCACCACCATAATACTTATCAATTGCTTTGACAATTTCATCCTCTGTGGATATTACAGGATCTACTTCCATATTTGTATATAATCTTACATCATCTATTGCTACAAAATTAAATGGGTCTACCATTGCTACTACTATAGTCTTGTCCTTAATGTCTATACCTATTAACTTGTATTTGTTAATTATATTTTGTGGTATTAAAGTAGCAGCATCTTTTTTGATTTCATATTTATTTAAATCAACCTTTGGAAATCCATATTGCAACTGAAGAACCTCTACTATATCCTCTTGTTTTAACCAACCTTTATTGACTACTATCTCGCCTAGTTGAGCATTAGTAACTTTTTGTTCTTCTAAAGCTTCATCTAACTGTTCATGATTAATTTTACCTGCATATAATAATAGCTTTCCAATTTTTATGTTCGACTTTTTCAATATTATCATCCTTATCATAATAATGTTAATACTTTATTCGACATATTTATAAAGATTCCTTCTTTAAATGTTAATACTTTTTCCGACAAATTTTTTATGATTCCTTTTTAATTTGTATAGTTTGTAATTTTTTTTGTTTTTTCAAGATATTAACTTAATTTCACCTATTTTACTCGTAAACCATTTTCCATAATAATAAAAAAATATGAATTAGTATATTACAATGCAGAAACATAATCATCATTAAAGGTTTGGATATTTCTTCTATTTAAAATAAAATGTGTCTTAATAATATTATTAGTATTTGTAAGAATATAATTGAGGAGGAAGATAAAATGAAAACTAAAAAAATATATGCGATAGCTTTTAGTTTAGCAATACTTGTTTTAGCTGTTGGTTGTACACCAAATAACACGGGTTTAAATAACAATCAAGATAGATTATCTACGCAAACTAGAATAAATAGAGATTGGAATTTAAATAATGAAATGGGTGTAGATGATCTAGATACCAGATTAAATGACGGTATAACTAATAATCAAAATAATGGTATAAATAATAATTTAAACAATGGTATGGTTAGAAACAATAAGAATATAAACAACATGAACAATCAAAATGCAAAAGCTAATAAATTAGCTGACGAAATCGCAAATATCCCAGAAGTAGAAAACGCCAATGTTGTTTTAAATAACAATAGCTGTATAGTAGGCGTTGATTTAACTAACAATAATAACAATCTTACAACATCATTAAGAAATAGAATTAGAAATATAGTTAAAGATTCAACTAATGTATCAACAGATAACATATCTATAACAACAGATCCTGACTTAATTGAAAGAGTTACATCATTATCAGAGGATATGGCAAATACAGTAGGAAATGATTTAAACGAGTTTACAAATGATATTGAAGATTTAATAAATGATATAACTAGTGGTAACAGGGCTAGATAGAA
>JAQVYQ010000104.1 GCA_028708575.1 Tissierellia bacterium | reverse complement strand
TGAATCTTATATCAGTAAGTAATTGTTATACCATAGGAATTATGCCTTTTGAGCATCAAAATTCATTGTTTGACGTTCTGTCTGTACCTATTGAAGGATGTGAAGATACAATTATATTTGAAGTTATAACTAAAAAGAACGCTGAATTAAATGAAACTACCAAGGAATTTATTAATACATTATCCCAACGCTTTCAAAAATTATCTGAGCAAAACGCTCAAAACTCAACAAAATAAATATAGCAAGAGAATAAGAGCAAGTGTAGAAGCAAAGCTTTTAAAAGAGTGTCAGGTACGTTATAGGTACTTGACACTTTTTAATTTACTGCTTATTCTATAATTATTTCATAGCTAATAGGCACTGCCTTCTCAAGCATTGCAGCAACACCACAGTATTTATCTTTTGATAATTTCACAGCCTTTTCTAAATTAGAAAGTTTAAGATTATTGCCTTTAAATCTATATAGCAATTTGATATATTTATAAACCTTTGGATCTTCTTCAGTTTGATCCACTTCTATATCCACATTTACCTCTACAACATCTTCTTTCATCTTTTTCAGTATGGTCATAATATCAATTCCACTGCATCCAACTAATGCAGATAATAACAATGCTTTTGGTCTTGGGCCTAAATCTTGGCCACCAACATCTTCATTAACATCAGTTATGACTTTATGACCAGCATTTTCCATTTCAAAAGCCATATTTCCTACAAGCTTTGCACTATAATTTTGAACAGCCACACCTATTCATCTCCTTCATTTCCTTGTTATTTTAGTTATACCCCTATTTGTATCTACTAATTATATATTTTTGAAATGTTCATGTAGATAATAAATAAGAGGAAATTCAGGGTTTTTGATTATCATGATATTAAACAATTTGTTAATGCTGCTACATTATAAGGTAGACCTGCAAAGTATATTGTTTTATGCACAATATACTTTGCAGGTCTATTGTGAATTATATATAATAGGAAAGTAATGCCCAAATTATTGAAAGGGGAATATTCCTTGAAAAAATACCTATTCTTACATATCATCGCATATTGCCTAATGAATACATAACAAAATATAATTGGTCAAATAATAGTGCCGTTTTGTCCCTTGAAGATTTTAAGGAACAGATGGGTTTTCTATATGATAATGGGTTTTATACCGCTACATTAGATGAACTAGAACAAGGAATCTTTGAGAATGAAATCGGTGCCAATATTTTGAATATTTAAACTTGATGAATCAAGCGTTTTCCTCCATTTTTAGCCATTGACGGGACATCGATAATCTATTATCATAATATATGTAAGTTATTAGAATCATCATTATACAAGGAGGTAATCTTTTGAAAGTTTCATCTTGTTACTACAAAGTCATGGGTGTTATTACCGCATTACATATATTAGCAATAGGCGGTTTATACTATATAGGAATTAAAATAGTAGTTGGCTAATGGAAAAAAGCGATAAGTCAAATCTTTGACTTATCGCTTTTTTCACTGTTTGCTTTATTCAATAACTATTTCATAGGTAATAGGTGCTGCTTTCTCAAGCATTGCAGCAACTCCGCAGTATTTGTCTTTAGATAAATTAACAGCCTTTTCTATGTTAGAAATTTTTAGATTATTCCCTTTAAATCTAAATACTACTTTGATATATTTATAAACTTTTGGATGTTCTTCAGTTTGTTCTACTTCTATATCAACATTTACATCTTCAACATCTTCTTTCATCTTTTTCAATATCATCATAATATCAATCCCACTGCACCCAACTAAAGCTGATAATAATAATGCTTTGGCCTAGGGCCTAAATCCTGTCCACCTATATCTTCAGCACCATCCGTAATAACTTTATGACCAGCAATATCCATTTCAAAAGCCATGTTTCCTACAATTTTTGCACTATAATTTTGTACAGCCACCTATACACATCTCCCTCATTATATTATTATTTAAATTATATCCGAATTAACATATAATAATTTTCAATTTTATGACCATATGGACGGTTCTTGTGGTTTATTTGGCTATAAAATATTGATATAAATGATAAATAAGTGGAAATTCAGGACTTAATTCAACAGATTTTCCCTTATTCTCATGGATCAAAGACAAATCAGTATTTTCATCTAATAGCTTTGTGACATCGTATAAGAGCAAATCAAAATTTTCCTCATTTAAAAGCCTGCCATATCTGTTACAAGCAATTGCCGCTGCACCATTTAGTTCTTCAGAATAATAATATGTATTTCCAAAAATTCTGCATTTAAATGGTCTACTATCATATATTTGACATAATCGAGTATTTTCATCTAGAAATATACAAGGAAAGCTTGTCTTATCTATTGAAGAGTTTATTTTTTCAATTTCATTTTCATTGGCAGTGAAAAGCTGTAAGACTTTTGGATATTCACCCTCAATGACTTTCCAATACTTTTCTACTTTTCCAATCAAATTATTTAATTTTTCTTCATCCCATTTAAGTAATTCACGCATAATTAAATCAAATTCAACATTTTGAACAGTAAAATAATCATGGCAACAATCGGTACAACCTGGAACGCATAAGGTAATTCCCTCTGATATTTCAGATTGCTTCTCTAAACCATCTTCTAGTTTCTTATAAATTTTAAGTTTAGTATTTGCTAGACTATCTCCATGAATCTTAATATGAGACTTCTTTTTCTTTCTCCCCATAACCTTTCTCCTGTATCTATATAATGTATTAAGCTACTGTCCTAGCCTTAGTTATAGTTTACTACAAATATTTCTACTTGTCCTGATACATTGTATATATTATCATAATAAATACACATCAAGGATGCAT
>JAQVYQ010000058.1 GCA_028708575.1 Tissierellia bacterium | reverse complement strand
AAAATTGATAATTTGTAATTTTTTGCAATTGAATAAATATTTAGTTACATCATATTTCATATGATGTAAGTTTTTTTATCATTTTAGGGAAACTAAAATAGCAGAAGTTTGGATTAATATTAAAGAGGAGGAATAATATTGAAATTTGTTGGAGATGGTTTAACATTTGATGATGTACTATTAGTTCCTAATGAGTCGGAAGTATTACCTAGAGATACTAATATAACTACATATTTAACAAGAAATATAAAACTACACATTCCTTTAATGAGTGCTGGCATGGATACAGTAACTGAATCAAGAATGGCTATAGCTATTGCAAGAGAAGGTGGAATTGGAGTTATTCATAAGAATATGTCAATTGAAGACCAGGCTTTAGAAGTAGATAAAGTAAAAAGATCTGAGCATGGGGTTATAACTGATCCATTTTATCTTTCACCTGTTCATATTGTATCAGATGCTCTTGAATTAATGGAAAGATATAAAATATCAGGTGTTCCAATAACTAATGAAGAAGGCAAGTTAGTAGGGATAATCACAAATAGAGATATTAGATTTGAAAAAGGAATATCTAAAAAAATAGATGAAGTCATGACTAAGAAGAATCTTGTAACTGCTAAAGAAGGTATCTCAATGGATGAGGCTTTAGAAGTTATGAAAATGCATAAAATTGAAAAACTTCCTATAGTAGATGATGAAGGTATACTTAAAGGGTTAATTACAATTAAAGATATCGAAAAAACAATTCAATATCCAAATTCAGCTAGGGATAGTGAAGGAAGACTTTTAACAGGTGCAGCAGTAGGTGTTACAGCAGATATGATGGATAGAGTAAACGCACTGGTAAAGGCAAAAGTAGATGTTATTGTATTAGATACAGCACATGGTCATTCTAAGGGAGTACTTGAGTCTGTTAAAAAAATCAAAGCTAACTACCCAAATATTCAAGTAATTGCAGGCAATGTAGCTACAGCGGAAGGAACAGTTGCTTTAATAGAAGCAGGTGCAGATGCAGTAAAAGTAGGAATCGGACCAGGTTCAATTTGTACTACAAGAGTAGTAACAGGTGTAGGTGTTCCACAAATTACAGCTATTATTAATTGTTCTGAAGCTGCTAGAGAATATGAAGTACCAATAATAGCAGATGGTGGAGTTAAGTATTCAGGAGATGTGACAAAAGCATTAGCTGCAGGAGCTAATGTAGTAATGGCAGGTTCATTATTTGCTGGTACCAATGAAAGCCCTGGTGAAGAAGTACTATATGAAGGAAAAAGGTATAAGGTATATAGAGGTATGGGGTCTTTAGGAGCAATGGATGCTGGAAGCAGTGACAGATACTTCCAAAGCAAAATGAAGAAATATGTTCCTGAAGGTGTTGAAGGAATGGTTCATGCTAAAGGTGCATTAGGAGAAGTGGTCTATCAATTAATGGGTGGACTTAGATCTGGTATGGGATACTGTGGCTCAAAAAATATACCTGAATTACAAGAAAAGGCTCAATTTATGAAAATTACAACCGCTTCTTTAATAGAAAATCACCCTCATGATATTCAAATAACAAAAGAATCACCAAACTATTCTAAAAGAAGCTAATATATATTATAATCAAAACCATTAAATTTTCTGAAATCTAATGGTTTTTTTATCGCAATTTACCAAAATATATAGCAAATAAACAAGAATAATAACATTATTTTTACAAGATAATAATTATGTATCTATTTTTTGATTTACTATATAAGGAGGTAAAAAAATGCGTGCTGGGATAATACCAACTTTATTAGGAACAGCTGTAACAGGAGCTACATTATATATGAATGGTGAAGATATTGTTAAGAGAGGTAAAAGGAAAAGAAATGTAGAGTCAATGGTTGCATCTGGTTTATTAGGATTTGGTGTAGCTCATCTAGTATTAGGTAGCATAAATATGATGAAGAAGCAATAGATTTAAAAGCTGGAAGAATAAGTTGATTCTCCCAGCCTTTTTACTTGCTTTTTAAGTAACAAGGTATTTTTAAATATGATTCCAAGATATTCAAATATCGACATGAATAGTATTCATTTGAAGAAATTGATAAGAAAGGATATTTTTTTAAGATTTCCTGGGAAATAAGGGGGTAAAAGGCATAATAGAATACGAATTTTGACAAAACAGTTGCACATTAGATAAAAGCGAGATTAATTGAAATATTAATCTGGCTTTTTCTTGATTTTTGCTCCTATAAGCTAGTTAAATTCAAATTGACATAAGTCAATAAACAGATATAATCATATATATAGTTGAAATCAAAGTATTAGATAGGTGGAGCTTTATGGTAAGACCAGTAAAATGGAGAAAGATATGTCAGATGCCTATAAGCAGTGGTTTTAGGCCATTAAGTGATGATCTGATTCCTAAGGATATAGTAAAAATGGCAGTAGATGAATATGAAACTGTACGCTTAATAGACTTTGAAGGCCTTAAACAAGAGGAGTGTGCTAAGCGTATGAATGTTGCTCGAACTACTGTACAAAGCATTTATTATGATGCAAGAAAGAAAATAGCAGAGTCATTAGTCCAGAATAAGATTCTCGTTATTGAAGGCGGCAATTACGAATTATGTGATGGCAGGTCATTGCTTTGTGATCACAAATACTGTATGTTGAAAAATACAAATGAAAATAATTCGAAAGAAATAAGAAAACTAGAATACCAAGTAAAATCAGTTACTTAGATTTTACAAAGGGTATAATTATATGTGGGTGCTTTTCTTAAAAATTATGATATTTTACCATTAGAAAGGTGATAAGTATATGAAAATAGGCTTAGATGTAGGTTCAACTACATTAAAGTGTGTGGTTTTAGATAATGATGACAATTTAATATTTCATTCCTATGATAGACACTATTCTGAAATAAAAGAGAAGACTGTTGAGTTATTAGAACAAGTTAGAGATAGATTTCCTGAAGAGAAAAATTTTAATTTATGCGTATCTGGTTCTGCAGGTATGGGCTTAGCAGAGAATAATGATATACCATTCATTCAAGAAGTATATGCAACAAGAATTGCAGTAAATAGATTAATACCTTATACAGATGTAGTTATAGAATTAGGTGGAGAAGATGCTAAGATTCTTTTTCTAACTGATGGCTTAGAAGTAAGAATGAATGGCTCATGCGCTGGAGGTACAGGAGCATTTATAGACCAAATGGCATCACTACTAGATGTAAACCTTGTAGAAATGAATGAAATGGCAAAAGGCTATAGTAAGATTTACACAATAGCTTCAAGATGTGGAGTTTTTGCTAAGTCAGATGTTCAGCCATTACTTAATCAAGGTGCTAACAAACATGATATTTCTGCAAGTATTTTTTCAGCTGTAGTAAATCAAACTATTGCAGGCTTAGCTCAAGGTCGAGAAATAGAAGGGAAAGTAGTTTATTTAGGTGGCCCTCTTACATTCTTTTCTGAATTAAGAGAGAGCTTTGATAGGATATTGAATATAAAAGGGATATGCCCTGGAGATTCACTGTATTTTGTTGCTTTAGGGGCAGCTTACACTGACTTAAGTAAAGAAATGAATTTGGATGAAACTATAGAAAAAATCTATAAATATGTACCAAAAGAGGACTATAATAGTACTATGACATTATTTAAAGACAAAGAGGAGTATGATGAGTTTATTAGTAGACATTCATCAGAAAAAGTGGATAGTGCGGATCCTACAATTTATAGTGGAGACGCATATTTAGGTATTGATGCAGGTTCTACTACAGTAAAAGCTACAGTTATAAACTCAAATGAAGAAATACTTTATTCTACTTATTTACCTAATAGTGGCAATCCGGTGCCTATAATAAAAAATTTCTTAATGGATTTTTATGAAAAATATCCTGATATAAAAATAATATCATCAGCAGTTACAGGATATGGTGAAGATATTGTAAAAAATGCTTTTAATATAGACTATGGCTTAGTAGAAACTATAGCACATTATACAGCAGCTAAGAAATTTAAACCAGATGTTGATTTTATTATAGACATTGGTGGACAAGATATTAAATGCTTTAAAATTAGAAATGGAGTCATAGACAATATATTTTTAAATGAAGCATGTTCATCAGGTTGCGGGTCATTCTTGCAGACATTTGCAAATGCATTAGATTATTCAATAGAGGACTTTGCAAAGCTTGGCTTGAAATCAAAAAGGCCTGTAGATTTAGGTTCAAGATGCACTGTATTTATGAATTCTCAAGTAAAACAGGCACAAAAAGATGGAGCGACTATAGAGGATATATCTGCAGGACTTTCTATGAGCGTTGTTAAGAATGCATTGTATAAAGTAATTAGAGCATCATCAGCAGATAGTTTAGGAAAAAACATTGTAGTACAAGGTGGAACATTTCATAATGATGTAGTTCTTAGAGCCTTCGAAAAAGAATTAGATAGAAGTGTAGTACGTCCCAACATATCTGGTTTAATGGGTGCATATGGAGCTGCATTATTCGCAAAGGAAAATTCAAAAAGTAATAGCACTATTATTAGTAAAGATGAGTTAAAAGAATTTGTTCATAAAGCAAAGGTTGTTACTTGTGGTTTATGTAATAACAATTGTAAATTAACAGTAAATACTTTTAACAATAATCGTAAATTTATTGGTGGAAATAGATGTGAAAAACCTATAGCCACTAAGAGTAAAATGCCAAAATATAATATGTTTGATTACAAATTAGATTTATTAGAAAAGTATAAGCCAGTTGAGGGTAGAAGAGGTACTATTGGTATTCCAATGGGACTTAATATGTATGAATTATTACCATTTTGGCATACATTATTTACTACTTTGAAATTTGAAGTTGTAACCAGCCCAACATCATCAAGAGAACTTTATTTAAAAGGGCAACATACAATTCCATCTGATACAGTTTGCTTCCCTGCAAAGTTAATGCATGGACATATTGAATATCTTTTGGATCAAGGCGTAGATACAATATTCTACCCTTGCTTAACATATAATATAAATGAAGAAAAGGGAGATAACCACTTTAATTGTCCAGTTGTTGCATATTATCCAGAGGTCATAAAAGCAAATGTAGCTGCTGTCGATAAGGTAAGATTTATATATGATTATTATGGAATTCATAGAAAGAAAGACTTTGCCAAGGCTATCTATAAATCTTTAGAAGAGAACTTTGGGGGTATATCATTTGCTGAAGTAAAGAAAGCTGTTGAAAATGCATATGAAGAATATAATAATTATATGAGAAAGCTTAAAGAAATGGGTAAGAACTATATTGAATTAGCTAGGGCAAATGATATGCAAATAATTGTATTAGCAGGACGTCCATATCATATAGATCCTGAAATAAATCATGGTATAGCAAAATTAATAGCTGAATTTGGAGTTGCAGTAGTTACAGAGGATTCAGTAAGCGATGAAGTGGAAAAATTCAATACAGATGTACTAAATCAATGGACTTATCATTCAAGACTTTATGCAGCTGCCAAATATATTGGCAATGAAGATGATATGAATTTAGTTCAACTTGTTTCATTTGGGTGTGGACTTGACGCTATAACCACTGATGAAGTTCAAAGCATATTAGAAAGAGAAGGAAAGATATATACTCAAATTAAAATAGATGAAATAACGAATTTAGGAGCTATAAAAATAAGAATCAGAAGTCTACTTGCTGCAATAGAACAAAGAAGGAATGAGGTTTTAAGCTATGCGCAATGATAATGATACTATTAGAGTTGTCGAATTTACAAAAGAAATGCGTAAGGACTATACCATACTAGTGCCAAATATGTTGCCAATTCATTTTGGCATTATTGAAGATATTTTTGCAGACTATGGATATCACATGAAAATCCTAAGCAATAGTAGCCCAAATGTTGTAGATGAAGGTTTAAAATATGTTCACAATGATACTTGTTACCCTGCAACCCTTGTAGTAGGCCAATTTATAGACGCTATTAAGAGCGGTAAATATGATATCAATAAAATTGCCCTTCTTATAACTCAAACAGGCGGTGGATGTAGAGCATCTAATTATATACATTTACTTAGAAAAGCCTTAAAAAATGCAGGATATGAACATATTCCAGTTATTTCATTAAATGCAAGTGGGATGGAGAAAAACAGCGGATTTGCCCTTACTATTCCAATGCTATTAAAATCAGTTGCAGCAGTTGCATATGGAGACGCCCTTATGCTCATAAATAATCAAGTTAAACCATATGAAGATAATAGAGGAGATAGTCAAAATTTACTTGAAAAATGGATTAAGACTTTATCTGAACAATTAATTGCTAATAAAGGTGTTAAGTTTAGGGAAGTAAAAGAAAATTTAGGGAAAATTGCAGAGTCCTTTGCAAATATCCCAATGACAAAGACACCAAAGGTCAAAGTAGGCGTTGTTGGAGAAATATATGTAAAGTATTCTAGTTTAGGAAACAATAATCTAGAAGAATTCCTATATAAAGAAGATTGTGAAGTAATGGTTCCTGGTCTAATGGGTTTTTTAATGTATTGTATTGAAAATGGTATAATAGATACCATACTATATGGTGAAAAGCCATTAGGAAGTTTTGTTTCAAAGAAAATTAATAAATTTCTAAAAAAATACGAAGAAGCTATTAATAGCGCTGTAAGCAAATATAAATGTTTTACTGCACCTACTGGCTTTTATCATGTAAAACATTTAGGTGATCAGGTAATAGGATTAGGCACAAAAATGGGGGAAGGTTGGTTACTTCCTGCTGAGATGATGGAGCTAATAGAATTAGGATATGAAAACATAGTATGCGCACAGCCTTTTGGATGTTTACCAAATCATATAATTGGTAAAGGATTAATAAGAAAGATAAAAGGAATACATCAAGATGCAAATATAGTTCCTATTGATTATGACCCAAGTGCCACAAGGGTAAATCAAGAAAACAGAATTAAACTAATGCTAGCAGTTGCCAAAGAAAAACTTCAAACAGAAGAAATGCTAAAAGAGCATTTAAAATTTACTGAAAACAAATCAGCATTAGATGAAATGGATAGTAGTCTACGTATTGTTGATCAAATGAATTAAAAAGAAGGAGAAATCCTTCTTTTTTTGTTAATAATAAAAGGAGGGATATAGGTCCCTCCTTAAATAATTAACTCACTTATACTTTTTTTAATATCTTCATCCAACATATTTAAGTTTGATTCTAGAACGCTTATAGTGCCTTTCAGAATATCAGCAAAATTAGATTCAGGATATCTGTTTATTGTATCTTTGAATACTGCCAGGCTGCCTTCGCTATATCGATTATTTTCGAAATTTGGTGTATTAACATTTCCATAAATAAAGTTGTCAATATATTTTTTGTAAACTACATCTGCGTCATAGATATAATAAGAATAGGGGTAAGTCAATTTAAAATTCTCTATTTCAATTATTCTTTCAGCAATTTTATCTCTGGTAACTACAAGACCACCATCTTTCAAAATAGGTGAATTTATATTCTTTGCACATATCTTTAAATAATCTTTATACTCTTTTGTAATACTATCTCCAAACAAATCAAGTAACTCTTGATAATCAACTTCATAATAATAGGAACCTTCTACCATTTGAATTTTATAACCCATATTAAGAGAATCTATTAAAGAATTTTTCAAGTCAAGTTCAGACAGTAGTACTTTCTCTCTGCTTAGATATTCTCTATCGTTTAACCTTTCAAGGGATAATCCATATTGATTATTTAATGAATCAAAGTTATCTGCCTTTTGATATTTAATATATAAATTATTTAATCCTAAACTTCGATCATCCTTAGTAAAATTTAAAATATTAATATGATTTTTAATCATATTGGTTAATTCATATTTGTTATACTCATCTTTATGTTCTGCTAAGTGAGAAATATATAAGTCATTGTTCATTTCATTTGCTTCAGTACTTGACTTAATAGACATAGTGCTAAAAGAATCATTTACTGCTAATCTATCAACCTGAACAATTTCGCCACTGTCATTACCATCCCATTTATACCAAAGAGTCATCTTGTCAGCAGTTTCGGGACTTGTGTTTTCCGTTTCAGGATCAATTGTGTATATACTAAACTCAAGTATTCCATCTCTATCAATATCCTTAATTTCATTTTCAGTAGTTACAGAAATTAAAGAGATTTTTTTGTCATTTAAAATACTTTTTAGTTTTCCATTTTCTAAAATATATCCATAGGTAATTCCTGCATTTCCACCTACTTGATTGCTCAATAAAATTCCATTTTGATCTTCAGAAATCTTGCCAGTTACTAAAAGATAGTTTGAATTATCGTAGTTCATATCAACGCTGTCTAAGATTTCATATCGTTCTCCAGAGAATTTATAAACTTCAAGTTTTCCTTGATCTTCAGTGTCTTCAGGATTTCTTTCAACAAAGGCAATGAGTTCAGGAATACTATCATCATTTAAATTACCAAGAGTAAAATTATGTTCTATGCCAAGTTCATTTATTTTACTGATGAACAATTCATCACTAAGAAAGTCATAGCCTTCGCCTTTTGACTGTATTATTTTTTTTATAGAATTTTCTAAATCTACAGTTGAAGGGGTTATATTTTCTGGTGCTATCTCACACCCATATATAAAGAAGCTTGAAATTATTGTAAGTATAGAAATTAGGATCAATTTTTTGTTCATGGATTCACTCCTTCCTAGAATAAAATTATATATAAAATTTGGGAGTATTAGGTGACAAATTAGTTACATCTTTTAAAATAAGTTGACACCATTACGTAATAGTGTTACATTATAGGAAAGGAAGTGAATAAATGGAAGAAGCTTATAAAATTGGAGAATTAGCTGATGAAGCTAATGTGACTAAACGTACTATTTATTATTATGTAAGCAGAGGTTTGTTACCCTCTCCTAAAGGAGCAGGTGTAGGGACCTATTATTCAGATGAGCATCTATATCGTATATTACTGATTAAGAAATTACAAGAAAACTATCTTCCATTAGACGAAATAAAGAAGAGGATTACTATCCTCACATTGGAGGAAGTCAAACAAATAATTGAAGAAGACAATATAGATCAAAATACCATAGTATATGAAGATTCAAGTGAATATAATGTTGGAGATGTATACAAGAGAATAAAATTGGACTATGGAGTAGAAATCCACTATTGCTCAGATAATCCAAATGCTGAGGATCTAGTACGGAAACTTTATAAACATAGTAAAATGATTGAGGAGGATTAGTATGGATGCCTTTGGCCTAGTATTAATAAATGATGATAATAGTGTTTGTCCTTTGCAAATTGTCAAAGTAGATGCAGTATTAGATTTAAGCTTAGCCAATGTGAAGGTATTTCAAGAATATTATTATGAAGGCGATTCGGATATACAAGCTATTTACAAATTTCCATTATCACCAGATGCTCAAGTTACAGATTTAAACATAAAGATTGGTTGCCATGAAATAAATGGTGAATTAAAGGAAAAGGAAGAAGCCATTAAATATTATGAAAAAAATATCAGAAAGGGTGATTCCGCCTTTTTATTAGATAGCTTCAGGGATGATTGCTTTCAGATTTCACTTGGTAATATTGAGCCTGAGACAAAGATTTCAATAGAGATCGGCTATATTGAGAATCTAAGGTCTTTGGATAGTATTATTAGATGGACTGTACCAACGACTATAGCTCCTAAATATGAAGCTAATGATTATGGGGAGCCTAAACATAGACTAGAAGTAAGTACAACTATATTAGAAAAAAATTTGATTAGTAAGGTATCATCGCCTTCTCATCCCCTTGAGTTCTCTTACGATAATAATGAGATTAGAATCAACTTGAGTAAAGAAATTGAGTATCTAGATAGAGATTTTGTATTAAATATACATCATAATCATTCTGCAGAAAATATTTTAAAAATAGGAACAGATGAAGAAAATACATTTGGAGAATTGAAAATTGTACCAAAGTTGGATTATATAAATGAATTTGAGATAAATAAGGATTACATATTCATATTAGATACATCAAGATCCATGAGTGGAGAAAAAATTATTCAGGCAAAAAATGCATTAAATATTTGTTTGAGCAAGTTATTAGAAGGAGATAAGTTCAATATTATAAGCTTTAACAATAGCTTTTTAACATTCAGTCAGAAGCTTGTCAATTACACTGCTGAAAATTTAAAGATAGCAAAAGCATGGATAAACTCTATTGAACCATATGGAGATACTGAAATATTAGCTCCATTGAAATATGCTCTAGATTTGAATAAAGGGAAGGATGAAAAGATCATATTATTATTTACAGATGGTCAAGTTTACAATGAGGATGAAGTAATACAAATTGTTGATGAAAACAAAAGCAGAGCGCGAATTTACCCATTTGGCATAGATACAGCTATCAATAAGCTTTTCATTGATAAATTAGCTAATGTAGGCAATGGGATACCTGAATACATATATCCAGGAGAGAGAATTGAAGACAAGCTAGTTAATCAATTTTCTAGAATAAATCTTCCATATATTGCTAACGTTAAAATAAAAAATTCAGCAGGAGAAGAAATTGAAACCTTTCCTGAAGTTTCCAAGTACTTACATAGTGGTGAAGAGTATAGATTTATGTTCAAATTAGATAAATGTCAATGCGACTATATCATTGTTGAAGGAAATATAAACGAAGAGTATAAATCATTAAAAGTTGACAATATTAAAGAAATTGATTTTAGCTTATTACGTAAAAAATGGGCTAAGAAATATATAAAGTATTTAGAATCTCTTTTAATTGCTAGCAAAGAAGGAAGAGAGAAATTAATCAAAGAGAATATAGTAAATACATCCATAAAGTATGAAGTATTATCAACACAAACTTCCATAGTTGCAGTCTATAAAAGAAAAGATAAGAATAAAGATCCTATGAAAACTGTCTATGTCCCCTTGTATTTGCCACATAGTTGGGTGCTAAATAATGAAAACATATATAGTGAAAAATTAAGTTCAGACAACGATGTTAGTAGCCATATTATGTATCAATTAAAGCTTGTAGCAATGGATAAGTGGGATAGTACAATTGATATAAACAGAGAATTAATGATGAATATAGCAGCAAATCAAAACTCAGATGGTTCTATGGGAAGTGATGATGAGATTTTAGCTACATCTTATTTTGTACTGACTATGGTTTTATATGGCCAAGAAAATATACCATATAAGAAGCAAATTAGAAAAGCAGTATCATATTTGTTAAACTCAAGATTTGAAGGATGGGAAGTATATTTACCATTAAAGCTTGCATATGAAAATAACATATATACTGAACAAGACATAATAGATAGAATTAGGCAAATAGAAGAAGTGGACATTCAGGGAAATTTAAAATATCTCTTAAATATTTTAAAAGCAGACACAGAAGAATTTTCTCAAATTTGCTTGGGCAAAGCTCTAGATAAGAAGGAATTAATTAAATACTTGTATGACAAGCTTCATTATTAATGAGTAGTTTATTATATATTTAATCTAAATTTTAAGAATAACGATTGTTATAATCGTTATTCTTTTATTATGTCAATATCTTGGTGTTTTTAAGCATATTGTAACTGTTTTGTAAACAATGTAACCACATTGTTTCTAGATAGTTGAATGATTATGTAATAAAATGGACTTAAGAAGATAAAGAAAGAGGGTAATAGTATGAGAAAAATAATATCATATTTATTAGTATTAACATTAATTATATCATTTTCACCAGTAGCTTTAGCAGTGGACAATTTTCAGGTCACACCTTCTATTATCACAG
>JAQVYQ010000009.1:14589-45632 GCA_028708575.1 Tissierellia bacterium | reverse complement strand
TTTTGCAGTTTCACATAACATAATTGTTTGCTTACTGCTATGACCTACATCAATTAGCTTACGCTTATTGTGTTTGGTCAACTTAATTCAAAGTATCTCACACTATTTAATTATCTAGGTTCATGTGCGCCTCGTTTCAGACGACTTATTAATATTAGCACAGTTTTTATATTGTGTCAACTACTAATTTTATTTATATTTGCTGACCTGTTTAAGAGGCAGCTTTATTACTTTACTTTATTTTCTATGAATTGTCAAGCCCTTTATTAAAATTAATTACTCTAATAAATTGCAAGTTTTATTCTATCTCTTCAATTCTAACTGGTCTATTTTCTTCATAGGACTTCTTTGCAGCCATTCCTATGAGAACAGGTTTTAATCCATCCATTCCTGTTACCGGCGTATCAGTATCATTAATAATGGCATCAAAGAATTCTCTTAGTTCTGAAATAAACGAATCTTTATATCTTTCTAGGAAGAAATACTTTGGTTTTTCAGAAACTATCCCTTCTTTTGTATGAAGAATAGCAGTAGTATCAGTATCATTATTTACGGTTACTGCTCCTAGTGAACCAAATACTTCTACCCTTTGGTCATAACCGTAAGCTGCTCTACGACTATTGTCAATAACCCCTATGGCTCCATTCTTAAATTTCAAGCTTATAATTGCAGTATCTACATCACCTGTTTCTCCTATTAATGGATCCACTAATACAGTTGCATTTGTATATACTTCTTCTACATCACTACCCGTAAGATATCTAACCATATCAAAATCGTGAATTGTCATATCAACAAATATTCCTCCTGAGACCTTTACATATTCAATTGGAGGAGGTTGTGGATCTCTAGATGTAACCTTAATAATGTGGCAATCTCCTATTTTTCCTGACTTAACTAATTGTCTTACCTTTTTAAAGTTATGGTCAAATCTTCTGTTAAAGCCAATCTGGAATTTTACACCTGCTTCTTCTACTGCTTTCAAGGCTTCTTTTATTTTATTTATATGGAAGTCTATAGGCTTTTCACAAAATATATTTTTCCCAGCATTGGCAGCTTCAATTATTATCATGGAATGTGTATTTGTTGATGAACAAATTAATATAGCATCTATTTCTTCATCGTTAATAATCTCATGATAGTCCTTATATATATTCTTAATACCTATACTCTTAGCCCAATCTTCAATCTTATCAGTGTATATATCTGCAATAGCCTTAATTTCTATATCTCTAAAATTATTTACTATATTCTCAGCATGAAGCTTTCCTATTCTTCCTGCACCGATTATCCCTATTTTCAGCTTATTATTCATTAATTCATGCCTCCTGAAAGAAATTTATAAACCTGTATTTTCTCTTATAAAATCTCTAGCTTTAATTGCATATTCTAAAGGATTTGCTAACATTGGATCTTGCTCTGCTTCAACAATAAACCAACCTTCATAATTATTTTCATCTATTATCTTAAATAATGGCTCAAAGTTAATCATGCCATCTCCTGGCACTGTAAATGCACCAATCTTTACAGCATCTAGAAAACTTAAGTCTTCTTCCTTTGTTTTCTTTAATACATCTTCTCTTACATCCTTTAGATGGACATGTTTAATCCGATGAATATATTTTTCTAGTATAGATTGTGAATCTTCTCCTGAGAAAGTTAAATGGCCTGTGTCGAACAAAAGATATACTAGTTTCGGATCAGTCATTTCCATTAATCTATCTATTTCTTCACTTGTTTGAACTCCAGTACCCATATGGTGATGATATACTATCTTCATATCCTTTTGACCAGCTAGTTTGCCTAAATATTCTAAGCCTTCTGCTAGTTTTTCCCATTCATCATTATTAAAGTAGGGTTTGCCTTCAAAAATAGGTAGATCCATTTTCCCTTGTATACTTTTGCTCTGCTCAGAAACTACTATTACCTTAGCTCCCATTTCATATAGAAAGTCTCTATGTTTAATAAAATCTTTTTCAACTTCTTCCAATGGCTTTGTAACTAAAAAAGAACTGTACCATGCGCTGGCAATTTGAATATTTCTCAAGTCTAATGCCTTTTTTAAAACTATAGTGTCTCTTGGATACTTGTTTCCTACTTCACTTCCAACAAATCCTGCTAATGCCATTTCGCTTACACATTGCTCAAAGGTATTTTCTTCACCTAGTTCTGGCATATCATCATTTGTCCATGCTATTGGGGCAATGCCTAATTTTACCTTATTGCTATCAAACATGTATTGACCCCCTTAATTAGAATTTCTTAGTCTTAGAGATTTCTTCTTCCATATTCTTAAATGCCTCATTTACACTTGAATAATTTGATACTTCAGGTACTCCTACCCTCCACCAAGATTCATAACCATCAGTCATTGTCTTTGGCAATACCTTTATATCTATTAATGTTGAACATTTCTCATTTTTAGCAGCTATTAAAGCCTCCTTTAAGTCTTCTGAATTTGTTGCTCTATATGTTTTCACTCCGTAACCTGAAGCAGAAATTGCATAATCTATTGGTATATACTCACCATCAAGTTTAGTAGACTCTGGATTTCTATATCTAAATTCTGTATTGAAGGATGGAATTCCTTGTCCTGTTTGTAAATTATTGATACATCCAAAACCATTATTATCAAATAAGATAATATTAATCTTTTTATTCTCTTGTATGCTGGTTATCAGCTCTGAATGAAGCATAAGATAGCTTCCATCTCCAACCATTGCATATACTTCTTTGTTTGGTTCTGCAATTTTTACACCTAAAGATGCACATACTTCATAACCCATACATGAGAATCCATATTCCATATGATAATTTTTATAACCATTTGTTCTCCAAACCCTTTGAAGGTCGCCTGGGAGACTTCCTGAAGATCCAACTACTACTGAATTTTCATCAATAAATTCATTGATTATCCCTATTGCTTTTGTTTGTGAAAATCCATTTTCTAATTCTATTTCAAATAATCTATCTACTTCATTATCCCAATCAGTTTTAAGATTTCTAATTTCATTGACATATGCTGATCTATAACCATATTCAGTCAATAATTCTTCAAGTGCTATTAAGCCTACCTTTGCATCCCCAACTATCATGGTTGAATTCATTTTATAAGCATCAAAACTAGATACATTTATATTAAGGATTTCTACATCTTCATTTTTAAAAGCCCCTTTTGAGCCTGTAGTAAAATCACCTAACCTGGTTCCTACTGCAATAATTAAGTCCGCTTCTCTTGCTGCTAGATTAGCTGCCATGCCACCTGTTACTCCAATACCACCTAGATTTAAATAATGATCCCAAGGAATAATCCCTTTTCCAGCTTGAGTTTCTCCAATTGGAATATTAAACTTTTCAGCAAAACTAATTAAAGCATGACTTGCTTCTGAATAAGTGACCCCACCACCACAAATTAGTAATGGCTTTTTCTTACCTTTTATTAAATCAGCAGCTCTTTTTACTTCTTCAAATGTTGGAGACCTTCTTACTGTATAATGAACTCTTTTTTTAAAGAATCCTTCTGGATATTCATAAGCTTCAGCTTCAACATCTTGTGATAGACAAATTGTAACTGCACCTGTATCAGCTGGATCTGTTAAGACTCTCATAGCATTAATCATTGCACTCATTAATTGCTCAGGTCTTGTAATCCTATCCCAGTACTTAGAAACAGGTTTAAAGGCATCATTTGCCGTAATATTTAAATTATATGATTGTTCTATTTGTTGTAATACAGGATCAGGCTGTCTAGATGCAAATGTATCACCTGGAAACAGTAATAGGGGTATTCTATTAGCTGTTGCAGTTCCTGCTGCAGTTACCATATTCAATGCACCAGGACCTATAGATGAAGTGCAAGGTAAAATTTCTCTTCTGTTTTTTTGTTTTGCATAACCAATAGCTACATGAGCCATTCCCTGTTCATTTCTGCCTTGGTATACTCTTATATCTCCTTTATAGGATTCAAGGGCTTCACCAAGACCTAAAACATTACCATGTCCGAAAATGGTAAATAGGCCATTAACAAATTTATTCTCCATACCATCAAATTCAATGTACTGATTATCCAAAAACTTAAGCAATGCTTGCCCTACAGTAAGTTTAATAGTTTTCATTTATATCACCTCTTAATCTGGCCAAATCTTAGCATCTTTATTTCTAACCCATTCATGTTCAGGTTCAAAAGTAGGTCCTATATAAGGATTTCCATCAATATGTCTAATAACCCACAAATAATACATAGCATATCCAGGAGCTGTAGCCTGTGGATGAGATAAGCAGTCAATGACCTTTACTGTGTCATTATGCTTTACCATAACCACATCTTCACCTAGCTGGCAGAAACCATAGCCTTGTTGAGGATTAAATCTATAATAATATATTTCAGGTTGTGGGTGATGATGTGGGGGATAGCTAGACCATTTTCCAGGATAGTCAATTACTTCTCCAATAACTAAATTGGAATACTTAGCATTTGAATAGTCAAATACAGTTCTAACTATTCGAGTTGAAGTTTCTTTCATTGTTCCCTTTCCTCTTTCTTCACTAACACATTCCTCTGGAGTGTAAAGTCTTGAATTAAATATTGTATGGTTACTTGTCTTAGTTACTGCAAATTCAGTATTATCTTTTAAAGATGTAATCTTTAACTCAATATTTGTAGGAAGGTGTAATACCCATGGAGCTTCATCAAAACATGACCTTCTAGAAATTAATTCAGACTTATGAGCCCACTCTAATTTTGCTTCTCCTTCAATAAGAAGATATGCTCTCTCCTTACTTTCTGAATCAATCTCAACTTGATTATTTTTCATCCTAAGAATACCAAAATCCATCATTGCATTCTTTTCTTTGTCATCTATTAATGTTATAGGATTATAGGCAAAATCAAATTCTTTTCCCGGTCTTATTCTATACACTATAACACCCTCTTTCTTTTCTCTCTAAAACTCTCTCTACTTTATTTATAATTTCTCTTGATGTTAAACCAAATCTTTCTCTTAAATAGCTTTCAGGTCCAACTTCTCCAAAAAGGTCTTTAACACCTACTCTTTCCATTGGTACGGGATAATTTTCTACAATAACTTCTGCTACAGCTGAACCCAGTCCATTAATAATATTATGATTTTCGCAGGTAACTATTGCTCCTGTTTCCATAGCTGCTTTAATAATTGCTTCAGCATCAATTGGTTTAATAGTAAACATATTTATAACTCTAGCTGATATGCCTTTACTCTCTAATTCTACTGCTGCATTTAGAGCCTCATTTACCATAATACCTGTAGCCATTATAGTAACATCCTGCCCATCTATTAGGTCTACAGCTTTACCGATTTTAAAAATAGACCCTTCTTCATATATTTTTATAGCATTTTTTCTTAAAAGCCTTATATAGAATAAACCAAAAGGCTGAGAAATTTGTTTTATGATATCTTTTAGCATAGTAGTATCAACTGGTTCAAGAATAGTAATATCAGGTATATTTCTCATTAATCCAATATCTTCAAAAGGCATATGAGTTCCACCATTAAATGCAGCTGTTACTCCAGGATCACTACCTGTTATTCTTATATTGTTCTTTGCATAACCACCAGATAAAAACACTTGATCAAAGCATCTTCTAGAAGCAAAGGGTCCAAATGTATGAGCATAAGGAATTTTCCCAGTTGCTGACAAACCTGCAGCAACACCTATCATATTGGCTTCTTGAACACCTACATTGAATGTTCTTTCAGGATATGATTCTGCAAAAGCAACCATTCCCATAGAACTCATTAAATCAGCATCTAGAACTACAATGTTTTGGTTTTCATCTGCTAGTTCCATAAGGGTCTCACAATACACTTGACGCATTTCCTTTTCTTCTTTAACTCTATTTTTCGTTGGGATTGCAGTCATCAGATCCTCACCTCTTCCAGTTGTTTATTTAGCTCTTGTAAAGCATCTTCCATTTGTTCTTGGCTTATTTTTATATGATGATTTGATGAAGCTGTTTCACAATATTTCCAACCTTTTCCCTTTATCGTATCAAGTACAATAAGGGAGGGCTTCCCTTTAACTTTTTTGGCCTCTTCAATGGCATTATAGATAGATTCTACATCATGGCCATCTACATCCTGTATATGCCATCCGAAGCTAGTAAATTTTCCTGATATGCTAAATGGTTTATTAATATCCACCAAAAAACCATCTAACTGTTTTTTATTATAATCAACAAAAGCTATTAAATTGTCTAGTTCTGCGTGAGCTGCATAGGATGCTGCTTCCCATACTTGCCCTTCCTGAATCTCCCCATCACCTAAAATAAGATAGGTATAATTATTTTTTTTATCCATTTTATGTCCTAGTGCAATACCTACAGCTAAGGATGAGCCCTGTCCAAGTGAACCTGTAGTCATATCAATTCCAGTTGTAAGATTCTTGTCACAATGACTTGGATAATTAGTTTCTGGTTTATTTATAGTCATTAGGTCTTCTATAGGAAAGTAGCCCTTAAGAGCTAGAGCCGCATAAATGGAAGGACCGGAATGTCCTTTAGAACAAATTAACCAATCTCTATCTTCCCATTTTGGATTATCTGCTTTAATATTCATAACTTCTCCATAGAGTACAGCTAATGTATCAGCTATAGAAAAAGAACCACCTACATGACCAAAGCCTAAATTCCCAAGGGATTTTATAGTCTCAATTCTAATATTAGTTGCAAAAATCTGAAGTTCCTTTATCTTTTCTTTGCTTAACATATATGCACCTCCATATTTATTAGTAAGCCATGCTATGGCTATACCTTACATATGATTTTCCCATAGCTTCTATAAGAGGCATTTTTACTCCTGATATAAACCTAACCATAGCTCCTCCTGCAGTACATACATAATTTATTCTATCTAAGTCAATAAATTTCTGAGCTGCACTAACTGTATCTCCTCCACCTATTACTGAATATCCCTTGCTATCTGCAATTGCATTCCATATGGATTTAGTTCCAATTTCAAACATTGAATTTTCATATACTCCTGCAGGCCCATTTACAAATATAGTTCCTGCATTTGTAATAATCTCTTTATATATCTCAATGGATTGTTTGCCTATATCCAAACATAAGCGATCTATTGGTAATTCATCAATAGTTATTTCTCTTCTTTTAGATTTATCCTCATATGCAAGATCTATAGGGTAAAGTATTTTATCTGGATAATTTATAATGTATTCAAATGCAGGCTCAATAAATTTATCAAGCTGCCTGTCTTTAATAAATTTCATATTTGCACTGCCAATATCATAGCCTTTTGCAGTCAATATAATATGACCTAAAATACCACTGGTTAATACTTTGTCTGCTGATCCATTTTCTAATATTTGCTTCATCATTCCAAAGGCATCCGATATCTTTAATCCTCCTAGTAGGAAGATATTAGGTCTTTTTGGAGATTTCATAAGTCTAGTAAGAGCTTCTATCTCCTCAACCATTAAAATACCACCAGCTGATGGTTTTTTTTCTTGAAATGCTACCATTGATGGACAATTTCTATGAGCTGCTGCAAAGGCATCATTTATATAAATATCTATTAAAGGGGCAAGGTTTCTAACCAAGTAGGTATCTTGCATTTCTTCAGGTCTTAATTTAACTGAATTCTCAAAAGTTGAGACTTCCTCTGTTAAATATCTTAAATTACCTAATAAAACAATCTCCCCTGCCTTAAGATTCTTAATTGCATTTTGTGCAGCAGGACCACATACATCATCAATATAATTAACAGGTCTATTTAGAATTTTAGATAATACTTCTGCATGCTCATTTAAAGATATGAGATTCATATAGTCCAGAGTATCTCCTTGATGGGCAATTATTGCTATCTTTGCTTCATGTTCTATTAAATAGTTTAATGTAGGAAGACTTTTATTAATTCTATTCTTGCTTGTGATTTTTTTTGTTATAGGATCAATTGGTGAATTAATGTCAAGTCGTAAAAGAACTGTTTGATTCTTATAGTCAAACTCCTTTAAGGATCTAATAGCTGTTTTTATTATTTCATCCATTTTCCCATCCCCAAATATTGATTTGTAAGTTTCAAAGCCTCTTCTTTGTCAGTCTGCATTTGTGTAGCAGCTCTAATAGCGTCTATTGATTCTGGAATAACAACAGCTTCTTGAGGAATATTTATAGCAAACATTATATCTTTTCCTGATTTGACAATTGTTTCATCAAATACGGCTATTTCGTACATATCACCCCGTGGATTTCCAAGATCTCTTGCATATCTGAATAAAGAAGCATTACCTTGGAAGCCATCTGCAATTTTCACAACTCTAATTCTAGGGTGTTTGTTAAACATATCTAATAATTCTTCCTTAGAAATTTCCCTCTTAGGCGTTGCTAAAACAGTAATTATATGGCCATGGGTAACTGGTGTATGAACAAGTATACCTGTTGCCTCAATATGAGGCATGATTGTCATTAAGTCTACAGCTTGATGACTAGGAGCTGCATCTACTTTTAAGGCATTTGTCAATCCCCTATGATAATCTCCAGGGTCAGCAACACGTCTAACTATTGTAATAGCAACTCTTTCTACCCCTACTTCTTTGTCAATACAATCAACAGCTCTTATTAAACCAGTAGTATTACAGGATGTAAGCTTTAAATAATCCTGCCCTAGACCCTTTTCATAATTGGCATATCCATGGAAGAAAACATCTGCTACTGAATTCTTTTCTCCACCTTGGAATATTACTTTTTTATTGTATTTTTCATACAATTCTTTGTTCTTCATTCCTCCCCCTGCACTAGTAGCATCTAAGATTACATCCGATTCTTTGACTAAATCTTCTAATGTTCCTGATATAGGAATATTTAATTGGTCAAAAATTTCTTTCTTGTCTAATGACGCCATAAAAAGCTTATATGGCATTCCTTTTTCCTTTAATGCTCTAATTGCTAATGTTGGATTGGCATTTCCACTTACGCCTACTAGTTCCATATCTTCTTGAAGAGCTAGACCATCCGCTAGTCTTTGCCCAATAACTCCGTAACCTACAACTCCAACTTTAATCATAGAAATATCCCCCTTATATTTGGTGTTATTTAATCATAACTAGTTCTTTGCTACTAAATGATTGTTTGCAAGCATAGGCTATTTCCGTAGCTTTTACTCCTTCATAAGCTCCAACTGGTGGTTTTCTATCTTTCAATACACAATTAATAAATTCTTGAAGTTCATTTAGATAAGCGTCTTCAAATCTATTAAGAAATCCTTCATGACATTCCCTTACTGCCCCGTTTTCATTAAATATTGTAACTAAATTTTTTTCTGGAATATTTCCAATTCTTAAAGTCCCCTTTGTTCCAATTATCTCTGTTTCAATATGGTAGCCATGAGCGCTAGTTCGACCAGCAAAGAATGAAGCTACTGTTCCGTTTGCAAATTCAATCATTGCAGACCCATTATCAATATCTCCATGCCTACCAAATTCAGGATATATATAATTATCACCTACAGCAAATACTGTCTTTGCTTCAGAATTTAGAAACCATCTAGCTAAGTCAAAATCATGAATCATCATATCTAAAAATAATCCACCGCTTTTTTCAGCAAATGCAATAGCAGCTTGAACCGCACTTACTGGATCTATACTGTAACACCTTATAAAGATTGGCTTTCCTATCTGACCCATATCAATCTTTTTCTTTGCATCAATATAAGATGGGTCAAATCTTCTCATAAAACCAAGCATAAATTTCTTATCATTGTGTTTATTAATAACATCTGAAATATAAGTAACCTCTTCCTTAGTAATTCCTAATGGTTTCTCAGAAAACACATCAAATCCTGCTTCAAGAGCCTTCTCAATTTGATTACAGTGCTCAGTAGAGGAAGAAGCAACAAAAATTGCCTCTATCTCCTTGTTTTTCAGCATTTCTTCGAAATTGGTATAAGCATATTTAATTCCCCAATCTTCTTGTGCTTCATCTACTTCTTCCTGTTTAATACTGCATACTGCAGTTAATTCCGCATTTGGAACTCTGAAAGCTATATTCTCTGCATGCTTTTTCCCAAGTCTGCCAAGGCCAACAATACCCATTTTTAGTTTTTTCATTTTAATCCCTCAATCCATATTTTTCAATATTGTAACCGTGTGCACATACAAGGTCTTATATAATTTTTCTTGTTGAGTCTCTTTCAATTAATTTTGCTTTTAGCATAATATTCACTTTTGAGTTTGTTTTAACACCATTAATTAATTCAAATAACCTATCACATGTTAAAAAGGCAATTTCTTCTCTAGGCTGATGTATAGTAGTTAGATTAGGTTTGAATTCCATAATAAGTTCAATATCATCATATCCAACTATGGAATAGTCCTTAGGAACACTTTTATCAATCTCTTTTAAAGCCTGGATGACCCCTATTGCCATAAGATCTGTTTGTGCAAAGATCCCAGTAATACCTTTTTCAATAATAAAGTCCATATTATCCTTCATAATTCGAAAACCTGAGATTATGTCTCTATATCCACGAAATATATAATTCTCATTAAATTTAATATTCTTATCTGATAATGCAGCCTTATATCCATTTGTTCTTTGGTAAAATTCACGGGAATCACCATGTGAAGTTATGCAAATAATATTTTTGTGACCTTGTTTTATTAAGTATTCTGTTGCATCATATCCTCCACCAAAATGATCTGTATAAATTGCATCTACAGAATCTACATCACAAAAACTAGGATAGTGATGTAAAAATATATAAGGCACTCTAGACTTTTCTAAGAAATTCATTATTTTTTGATCTACATCAT
Source organism: Tissierellia bacterium (assembly GCA_028708575.1). GTDB lineage: Bacteria > Bacillota > Clostridia > Tissierellales > Tissierellaceae > UBA3583. Next base: position 34,829 of record JAQVYQ010000009.1, on the reverse strand, counting down.
TTATATTTGGATGTATGATTATTAAGCCATCAATTTTACGACTTAGAATCAATCTTTTTATATTACTATCTTTGGAATATCGATTTTTTGGAAATGCTACAATAGTATCCATTTCTTCTTTTTCCAAGTAGTCTCTAATCTGCGTAAGTAAAGAACTATAATATAAACTCACACCAAACTCACCAAAACGCTCTGGATAAATAATCCCAATTGTTCCAGTTTTATTGGTGCTTAAACTTCTAGCATTTGCATTGAATTCAAATCCTAATGTATCAGCTATGTCCTTTATTCTTTTTTTAGTATCCTCTGCAACTAGATGGCTATCATTTAGACTTCTTGAAACAGTTGCATGACTTACACCGGCAATTTTAGCAATATCTTTTATTGTTACTTTCATATTTCATCACCATTAATTAGTATAGTAATTATTATAGTCACAGCTAATTTTTATAAAAACTAACGTTTTTTGCTGTTTTTTCTCATATCTATTACAACTGCAACAACAATTATGACCCCTTCTGTTACTTGTTGCCAATAAGCAGGAACTCCTAAAAGAGTCAAGCCATTACGGAGTACACCTAGTATTAGAGCTCCTATTACAGCTCCCCATATAGTGCTGATTCCACCTGAGTGACTTGTTCCTCCAATTGTAGTAGCTGCAATTGCTGTTGATTCATATCCTACAGCTGCTCCTGGATGCACGCTTCCTGTACGACCAGCAAATACTATAGCAGCTAAGCCTGCCAAAAGCCCACAATATGCATAAATCATAACTAAATTCTTACTAACATTAACGCCTGATACTTGAGCAGCATTAATATTGCCTCCTATGGCATAAACGTTTTTACCAAATCTTGTATTATTAAGCAGTATCCATGTAATGATTATTACAATTGTATAGATAATCACAGGTACTGGTATTACACCAAATACTTTCCCTCCAAAAAACTTTAACTGTGGTGTTAAATTACTTATGGGTTTCCCGCCAGTATATATTAATGCTAATCCTCTTGCTATAGTCTGCATTCCAAGAGTAGCAATAAAAGCAGGTATTCCTGTTTTAGCAATCAGTAATCCATTTATACCGCCGCATATTACTCCTACTAATAGAGCCACTACTATAGGTATTATAATTGGGAGGGCCCCCAAATTAGGGTAAAACTTATCAGTAGCAGTTGCTAGCTGTCCAAAGCTGGCAGCTAATACTCCTGATAAGGCAAGTACAGACCCAACAGATAATTCAATACCCCTTGAAGTTATTACTAAAGTCATGCCAAGTGACATAATGCCAAATATTGAAACTTGTGTAAGTACATTGAATATATTATTAGGAGTTAGAAATGTTGGACTAAGAATACTTATTACTATAATCAATAATATTAGTACCAAAACTATTCCATATTTTTTAAGTAAATATTGTGTTTTTTCTATTTTAATATTAGTGTCTACAGTCCCGTTGTCTTCTGACATTATAATACCTCCTTACTCTGACATACTAAGTGTCTCATTTGTTCCGGTTGCATACTGCATAAGTAGTTCCTGAGTCACATTTTCATTATTCTTTAATATTCCAGTTACTCTTCCTTCATGAACAACCATTATTCTGTCACTCATTCCCATTACTTCTGGTAATTCAGAAGATACCATAATTATACATTTCCCTTGTCCAGCAAGCATGCTAATCAATTTGTGAATCTCTGATTTAGCACCAACGTCTATTCCTCTTGTTGGTTCATCTAAAAATAAAATATCAGGTTGAGTTAGTAGCCATTTTGCAACAAGTACCTTTTGTTGATTTCCACCTGAAAGGTTTTCAATCTTATGCTTTGGACTTGGTGTTTTAATCCTTATTGCATCTATGAATTTATTACAATCTTCTTTTAAACATTTATAATTAAGTAGCTTATATTTATTCTGATATTTAACAATGTTTGCCAATGTAATATTGAATTCAACATCTAACATTGGAAAAATTCCAGTCATTCGTCTATCTTCAGTTAGGAATGCCATCCTTTTTTCAATAGCTTGAGTTGGACTATTAATAACTACTTTTTCACCATTAATAATTATCTCTCCTGAATCATAGGACCTGATACCAAATATGCTTTCAATTATTTCTGTTCTGCCAGAACCTACTAGTCCTGCTATACCAAAAATTTCTCCTCGTTTAACTGTAAAAGACACATCTTTAAAAAACTTATCTTTTGATAAATTCTTAACCTCAAGAAAAGAATCACCAATTTCACAAGGGGTCTTTTGAAATATTTCACCTATATCTCTACCAACCATCATTTTAATTATTTTGTCTATATCCATATTTTCAGTATTATCTGTTCCTATAAATTCTCCATCTCGAAGTACCGTTACTTTGTCAGTAATCTCCAATATTTCATCAAGTTTATGGGAAATATAGATGATACTTTTTCCTTGCTTCTTTAGCATCCTCATTATTTTAAATAGTTGTTCAACCTCTTTACCTGGCAATGCTGAAGTTGGTTCATCCATTATTATTAGTTTTGCATCATAAGATACAGCCTTTGCAATTTCTAATAGTTGTTGCTTAGCAACTGTGAGATTAGCAGCTAATGTCATAGGGTCTTCTTTGAATTCTATCCTCTCAAATAATTCCTTTGTCATATCATACATTTTCTTATGATCAATAAATCCAAATTTATTCAATGGTTCTCTACCAAGCCAAACATTTTCCATTAATGAACGATATAAAATTGGATTTAGCTCTTGATGTATCATGGAAATTCCCATATTCAATGCATCAGCTGTAGTATAATTCTCAATTAAGCGTCCTTGGAAATATATATCTCCTAAAGTTGGAGGGTAAATACCTAATAAGCATTTCATAAGTGTTGATTTCCCAGCTCCATTTTCTCCAATTAATGCATGTATTTCTCCATATTCAACATTAAAATCAACACCTTTAAGGGCCTTAACCCCTGGAAAGTTTTTTACTACATTTTTCATTTGGAGTAAATATTTATCTTTATCCATATTAGCCTCCTATAAAACATGCATTTGTAGAAGTTTATTATATTAAATGTTTCATTTTAACTTTTAAAATTTACTAGTAGTCGCTAATTAAAGCAACTACTAGTAAATATCTAATGCTTTATTTGAATTCTGCTAAATTATCTTTAGTTACAAGTTTAAATGGAATCCAATTAATGCCTTCTTGTGATTCACCTTTAAGAGCTTTATGAGCAGCTTCAACAGCACCTTTTCCTTGACCTACAGCGTCTTGTAAAACTGTAGCTGTCAATCCATCTTCTTCAATTGAGTCAAGAGCATCTGGTATAGCATCTACTCCTAAAATTAGGATGTCCTCTCTATCTGCATTTTGACAAGCCATTAATGCACCTAATGCCATTTCATCATTATTTGCAAGTATTGCATTTAAATCATTTCCATATGCTGTTAACCAGTTTTCAGTAATTGATAATCCTTGATCACGTTGCCAATTACCTGTTTCTTTTGCTAAAACTTCAATATCAGGATATTTATCTGCTATTACAGCTTCATTACCTTCAGTACGTTTTACTGCACCTTCATTACTAAGAATGCCCATTAGTATTGCTATTTTCCCTTTGCCAGCTAGTTGCTCACCAACATATTCCATTTGAAGCTCTCCAGCAATAACTTCTTGAGAACCTACATAGAAAACGTTTTCAGGAGCGTCAGATTGACCAAATGGATTTCTGTTTACAAATACTAATGGAATACCTGCATCTTTAGCTGCTTGTGTTATGGGTTCCATAGCACTAGTATCTACAGGTACTACTACTAGAGCGTCAACACCTTGTTCTATAAAAGCGTTTACTTGGTCTTGTTGCCTAATTACGTCTTCTTGAGCATCTTGTACATCCATACTTAGATCAGGGTTTTCTCCAACATACGCTTCTGCAGCATCTACTATGTATGTCTGGAAAGTGTCGTTAAAGTTATTACAACTATAACCAATATTAAAGACTTCTGCTTCAGTTTCTGCTTCAGTTTCAGCTGGTGCCTGAGTTTGTGTTTCTGTTTGTCCTCCACCACAGCCAGAAACAAATACTGTAAGAATCAATGTGAACATTAACAAATACAATAACTTCTTTTTCATATTACTTATCCTCCCTTATTATATTTAATACTAAAATCTTATAATTTATATTATAAGTTCTATATAGAAAGCACTTTTGTAATCGTTTACATCTTCATTAAAAAGATTTGTTCAATATACTTGTAAATTAGTGTTTTAAATGATAATTATCTTTTTATATATCTATGTAATCGAATACATTTTTAGAATAATAATATTTAAAGAAAGGACATCCATTTTATATTCTTGTTCATAACATAAAAAAGTCCTAAATCTAATTAGATTTAGGACTTTTAAAATAAATAATATTCTATTTTTGATTTTTTACGATTTTAACTTCTTCTATTAAACCTTCATCATTTGCTTTAACAACTTCTATTGCTATATTTCCTTTTTTAAATATAGAGCCTTGTCTTACGGGTTCACAAGCTTCCTCTGCTAAACTACAAACTAGTCCACCTACTGTTTCAACATCATCTATAGGCAAGTCAAAATTTATTTCGGATAAAACTTCTTTTAGTTTTGTTGAAGCAGAATATACTCCTTTATCTTTACCCCTTTTTACAATGTCTCCTTTATCTGTTTTCACTAAATACCTAATAATTGCAAATACAATTGCTAATGCTGTAGCTCCAAAAACTAAATCCAACATTGTTTCTGAATATATCAACATTTTTCTTGCTATTATAAATAACATTAGATTTAAAATAGACATAGTTGAATGATTAAGAATCAATAATATCAGTTCAACTCCAACTATTAAAATAAAAGAATATGCTAAGAAATCATTAAACAATTCATAGAATTCTCCTATATCAGCAGCTATTATTTCAGGATAAAATTCAAATAAATTGCCTATTCCTAAAACAATTCCCACAACTATTAAACCGCCTAATATCATTTCTAATATATAGGTTATTTTATTGAAAATTTTTTCAATCATTTCTTCCAAATATAACAACCCCTGTCATTTGTTTTATAATACTATGCTATATAAGTGTTTTTTCTACTTCTTTTCTAAGCTTTTTTAATACCTTTTTTTCAATTCTAGATACTGTCATCTGGGAAATTTCTAAACTTTTAGCAATAGAAACTTGCGTTTTTTTATTAAAATATCTTTCTATCAATATTTCTTTTTCAATATCATTTAATTTTTTCATAATCTTCAATAAAAAATCATTATTTTCTATTTTACTGAAATATAAGTCCTCTTCTCCAATGAGTTCAGCTAAATTTACTTCCTTATCATCATTATTGGAATCATAAGTCACATCTAAGGATTGAGGAGTGTATACTTTACTTGCTTCCAAAGCTTCCAAAACTTCTTCTTCAGTGCTATTTAAGTAATTAGCTATATCTTCTATTGTAGGAGATCTTTGCAATTCTTGACTTAATAGTATCTTTGCGTTATTTATTTTCTTAGATAATTCTTGTATTCTTCTTGGAACTCTAATAGTCCAACCTTTATCTCTAAAATATTTCTTTATTTCACCAATAATAGTAGGTGTAGCAAAGCTAGAAAATTCAAATCCCTTATCTATATCATATCTATCTATTGCATATATTAAGCCAATACAAGCAACTTGATAAATATCATCATAATCAATACCTCTATTAGCATACTTTTTTGACAATATTTCAGCAATATATAAATGCTCTTCTATAAGAATATCGCGTACTTCCTTTTCGCGTTTTTCCTTATATATTCTAAAAAGCTTTTTAATATCTTCTTTATCTAAATTTTCTTTATTGTTTTTATTATAGTAGTTCTTATTTATCATAGACTACCATCCCTATTCAAAATATTTTATCATTTCTATACCTTTATCATTGAATTCAATCTTGTCCATCAATGATTTAATTATTAAAATGCCTAATTTTCTATCCTTACACTTGTTTAATCCTTCAGGTATTTCATCTTTCGCATCTGAAACTTTTATGACTAACTGTCTTTCGTACAAAATAAATTCAATATCTATTTTTTCCTTATCAGTAAAGCATAAGGAGTTAATACAAGCTTCTCCTATAGCCACCTTTATATCTTCAATTTCATCAATACTCATTTCACATTTACTTGATATTGAAGATGAGGTTAATCTTACTAAACTAATATAATCTGGTTTACTAGGAATAGAAAGATAAATTGTATCCTTATTCATTATTTTCACCTCTGATAGTAAATAGCTTATCTAATTCAGTTATGTCAAAAAGCTTTCTTATATTAGGCTTAATATTCGTTAAATATATTTTATGATCCGATTTTTGGAGCATTTTTAATATGCCAATTAAAGCTCCAAGGCCTGTACTATCAATATAATTTAATTTCTCTCCATTAATTAACAAATCAGCTTCCTTTTCTTCAAAGGATTTAATAGCTTGTTCTTTAAAAATATCAGAAGTATAAATATCCATTTCCCCTTCTAATATAAATATCCACATGTTTTCTTCATAATCATATTCAACATTTGTATTAAATGACACTATGAAACCCCCTTAACATTTGAAATTACATTAATTCTATACTAAATATAATGTAATGTAAAGAAAAGTAATCACTGATTATTCTTGCTCTTCTACATCTTCAACATATTTAGCAACAGCTACTACCTTTTCATCATTCATCCTCATAAGAGTAACACCTTGAGTGCTTCTTCCCATAATAGAAATATCTGTAGTATTTAATCTAATTATAGTACCATTATATGAAATTAATATTACTTCATCATTTTCATCTAATATCTTAGCAGAGATAATATCCCCAGTCTTTTTCTTGATATTATAAGTTTTTAGACCCTTACCACCTCTAAGTTGCACTTTATATTCTTCTATAGGTGTTCTTTTTCCATACCCATTTTCAGATATTATTAATAGATATTTATTTTCTTCTACTAAATCAACAGCTACTACTTCATCACCTTTATTTAATGTTATACCTTTAACGCCTGAAGTATTTCTTCCCATTTCTCTAACATCTTTTTCATTAAATCTTATGGACATACCCTTCTTAGTTACAAGGATAACTTGCCTATCTCCATTAGTCATTCTAACAGATATTAATTCATCATCATCCTTTAATTTAATAGCAATAATCCCGTTCTTTCTAATATTTGAGAACTGATCTAATCCAGTTTTCTTAACTAAACCACCTTTAGTAAAGAACATTAAATTATTATTTGGTTCATATTTAGATAAAGGTATGACAGTATTTATGGTTTCACCATTTTCTAGATTCAATAAATTAATAATGGCAGTACCCCTTGCCTGTCTTCCAGCTTCAGGAATTTCATAAGCCTTCATCATATAAATTTTTCCTTTATTTGTAAAGAATAAAATCATATCATGAGTTGAAGCTATAAATAGATTTTCAACAAAGTCATCTTCTCTTGTGGTCAAGCCTGCTACACCCTTACCACCTCTTCTTTGTTGTCTATAAGCACTTTCAGGAATTCTCTTTACATATCCAAAATGAGTTAATGTTATGATAACATCCTCTTCTTTAATCATATCTTCAATATTTATTTCATCAGCAGAAGGCATTATCTGTGTTCTTCTTCGGTCTCCATACTTTTCCTTTATTTCTAATAATTCATCCCTAATAATATTAAGAACTAATCTTTCATTAGCTAATATTTCTCTTAATCTACTTATTTCTTTAATAAGAGCTTCATATTCAGCTTCTAATTTGTCTCTTTCTAAACCTGTTAATCTACGAAGTCTCATATCAAGTATAGCTTGAGATTGCTTTTCTGATAATTTAAAGCTTTCCATCAGTCTTTCTTTTGCAGTACTATCATCCTTTGAACTTCTAATTATTTTAATAATTTCATCAATATTGTCTAATGCAATTTTTAAACCTTCAACAATATGAGCCCTATCTTCAGCTTTATTTAGTTCAAATTGAGTTCTTCTACGAATAATATTTTTTTGGTGATCAAGATAATAAACTAACATTTCTTTTAAATTCAATACTTTTGGTTCACCATCAACTAAAGCAAGATCAATAACTCCAAATGTGGTTTGCATCTGAGTATGTTTGTATAAGTGATTTAATACTACATTAGGATTTGCATCTCTTTTTAGTTCAATTACTATTCTCATACCATCTCTATCAGATTCATCTCTTAAATCTGATATACCTTCAATTTTCTTATCTCTTACATATTCTGCAATTTTTGTAATTAGATTAGATTTATTAACCTGATATGGTATTTCACTAACAATAATTCTATTTTTACCTTTACTATTTTCTTCAATTTGTGCTACTGCTCTTAAGATGATTTTTCCTCTACCTGTTGTATATGCATCCTTAATTCCCTTGACGCCCATAATATTACCACCAGTAGGAAAATCAGGACCTTTAATAACTTGTGTCAATTCTTCAATAGTCACATCTTCATCATCTATTAGTAAAGAAATACCATCAATTACCTCACCTAAATTATGAGGTGGAATATTGGTTGCCATACCTACAGCTATACCAGATGATCCATTTACTAATAAATTTGGAAATCTACTAGGTAATACAATTGGTTCCTTAAGAGTTTCATCAAAGTTTGGTCTGTAATCAACTGTATCCTTATTTATATCTCTTAACATTTCAGTAGCAAGTTTTGACATTTTTGCTTCAGTATAACGCATTGCCGCTGCACCATCACCATCAACTGAACCAAAGTTTCCATGTCCATCTACTAATAGATACCTGGTGTTAAAGTCTTGTGCTAGCCTAACCATTGCTCCATATACAGAACTATCACCATGTGGATGATACTTACCTAGTACATCCCCGACCACCCTTGCTGATTTTCTATATTGCTTCTCAGGGTCCATACCTAATTCATTCATAGCATAAAGAATTCTTCTATGAACAGGTTTTAAACCATCTCTAACATCTGGAAGGGCACGACTAACTATGACACTCATAGAATAATCCAAATAGGACTTTTTCATGTCATCTTCTATATTAATATTAATTAATTTACCTTCATTTTCGTTATCCATCTTACCCCTCCTATACGTCTAAATTACTTACATATCTAGCATTTTCTTCAATGAATTCTCTTCTTGGCTCTACCTTATCACCCATAAGTGTTGTAAATATTTTATCAGCTTCAATAACATCTTCAATTCTTACTCTTAACAATATCCTTGTTTCAGGATCCATTGTAGTGTCAAATAATTGATCTGCATTCATTTCTCCAAGACCCTTGTATCTTTGTATGCTATAGTTGGTTCTACCAATTTCTTCTAACAATTCATCTAATTCTTTATCACTATAGCAATAATATTCCTTCTTGCCCTTAGATAATTTATATAATGGTGGCTGGGCAATATAAATATGACCTTTTTCTATTAACTCTCGCATATACCTAAAGAAGAATGTCAATAAAAGTGTTCTTATATGTGCACCATCAACATCAGCATCGGTCATAATTATTATTTTCCCATATCTTAGCCTACCAATATCAAAGTCTTCTCCAATACTAGTACCGAAAGCCGTTATCATAGCCTTAATCTCTTCATAGTCTAATACTTTATCGATTCTTGCCTTTTCAACATTCATTATTTTACCCTTTAGAGGCAATATAGCTTGGTATTTTTTATCCCTACCTTGCTTAGCACTACCACCTGCAGAGTCACCTTCGACAATATATACTTCTGTTTCTTTTATATCATTTGATTGACAATCTGCTAATTTTCCAGGCAATGTAGTATTATCAAAGATACTTCTCTTTCTAGTTAATTCCCTTGCTTTTCTTGCTGCGTTTCTAGCTCTTTGAGCACTTATAGTCTTTTCTAATATAGATTTACCTTCTTTAGGATTTAACTCTAAATAAGCAGTTAAATACTCAATAAGTGCTGATTCAACAACACCTCTGGTTTCACTATTACCTAATTTTCCCTTTGTTTGTCCTTCAAATTGAGGTTCAGGTAGTTTAACAGATAAAATTGCTGTTACGCCTTCTCTGACATCATCTCCTGAAAGATTTTCATCTTTTTCCTTTAAAAATCCATTTTTTCTACCATAATCATTTATGACTCTAGTAAGACCAGATCTAAATCCAGATAAATGGGTTCCACCATCATGTGTATTTATATTGTTTGCAAATGAAAGAACACTTTCACTGTAGGAATCCGTATATTGAATAGCCAATTCTACAATAGTATCATCTTTCTTTGTTTCAAAGTAAATGACATCCTTATGAATTGGATTTTTATTTTTGTTAATGTATTCAACAAATGATTTTATACCGCCTTCATAATGAAATTCTTTTTTAGTATCAGTTCTTTCGTCTTCTAATATAATTTTTACACCTTTATTTAAAAATGCCATTTCTCTAAAACGACTTTCTAAAATATTAAATTCATATTCTACTAAATCAAAAATTTCTGCATCTGGCTTAAATATTATAGTAGTTCCATTTGAATTAGAATCTCCTATTATTTCTAATTCAGAAACAGGTATACCTTTTTCAAACTTTTGCATATATTCTTTTCCATCTCTTTTAACCTTTGCTATAAGAGATTCAGATAATGCATTAACTACTGACACACCAACACCATGAAGCCCTCCAGAAACCTTATAAGCTCCATTATTAAATTTTCCACCTGCATGTAGAATTGTAAGTACAGTTTCTACAGTTGACTTACCTGTTTGTGGATGTGTTTCTACTGGAATACCACTACCATTGTCCTCTACAGATACTGATCCATCATTGAATAATGTTACCTTTATAGTATCACAAATACCAGCCAATGCTTCATCTATACTATTGTCAACAACTTCATAAACTAAATGATGAAGACCTTTTGATCCAGTACTACCTATATACATACCTGGTCTTTTTCTAACAGGATCTAATCCAGTAAGTACTTGTATGTCACTGGCAGTGTAATGCCTATTTTGTTCATTTGTTTCATTGCCCATAATTTTCCCTCCTATCTAATTCTTTAGATCTTTTTAATAAAGAATTAGATGATATATTAGACACATATAATTTCATTAAGTCTTTATTATTACTTCTATATTTTTTATTTCTATTTTTGGAAATAATATAAGTTTTAATATCAACAACATCATTTACTAAACAATCATTTTCTATTAAATAGTTGATATAATCAGAGTTTTTTTTTGACTCATTAACTGTTTTTCTGTTGAGAATAACTATTATATCACTTTCATCTAAAGAAATGTTATCACCTATGTGAATAATCATTATTAACTCCTTTTGTATATTTTACCATTTTCAATAAAATATATTGATTTATTGTAATTTTCAATAGTGCCTATATCTACTGCGTCAGTAGCAGTAATAAAAACCTGCATTTCATTAAAATATTTTGTCAAATATTTTCTTCTTTCATCATCTAATTCAGAAAATACATCATCTAATAGAACTACAGGATATGTACTTATTTCATTTTTTATTAAATCCACTTCAGAAAGCTTTAAAGTTAATACCAAAGTTCTTTGTTGACCTTGTGATCCATATGTCTTAACTTCCTTGCCATTAATATAAAATAAAATATCATCTCTATGTGGGCCAAGTTGAGTAGTTCCATTTTCTATATCCCCATTAATATTTTTTTTAAGAATATTAAAATATTGCTTTTCAACTTCCTCTTTTGTGCTTAATATTGGTATATTAGAATGATATTTCATAAATAAATTCTCTTTATTTAATGTAAGCTTATTATGGATTTCTTTGCAATTCTTATAAAGTTCATCAATAAATCTATGTCTCTCTAAGACTATACTTGTACCTATTTTTGAAATTTGCACATCAAATACATCCAGTAAGCTTACCTGTTTTCTATTAAGTCTACAAGATTTTAATAAATTATTTCTTTGAAACAATATTTTATTATATCTATTGATATTATAATTATAGACGGGTTTTATCTGTGAAATACTCTGATCTAAGAATGACCTTCTTTCATTAGGTCCATCTTTAACTAATTTTAAATCATCTGGACTAAATACTACAACACTAAGACCAGTGTCTAATTCTTTTAAATTATTTATTTCTATTTTATTTATCCTAATTATTTTAGATTTTTCCTTATTAAGTTTTAACTCAACAAATTTATCATATCTATTAGTTTTAATATTTATTCCAATATAAGCTTCATCTTTCTCAAAATTAATAATTTCCTTGTCCTTATTGGTTCTAAATGACTTACCTACTGAACACATATGAATAGCTTCTAATAGATTTGTTTTTCCCTGTGCATTTTTTCCTATAAATATATTAATGTTCTTATTAAAGTTTACATTAACATTATAATAATTTCTAAAATTGATTAGTCTTATATTCTCTACATTCAAAAATTACACCCCTTAAGGCAAAGTCATATTACAATAAACTTATCGTAATCTTCAATCTCTATAATATCATTTTTCCTAATTTTTTTTCCTCTTTGAATAATAATTTCTCCATTAACTTTAATGTTTTTCTCAGCTATCATTATTTTAGCCTGTCCACCAGTTTGTACTATACCTGCAAGCTTCAAAAAGGAATCAAGTTTTATATAATCAGTAGTAATTTCTATTTCTTTCATTTTTTCTCCTTTATGGGCTACAAAGCTATGCCCTATCTTATCTCTTAAATGTTAGCTATTCTAAAAGTCATCATGGGCTAATCTAACTGGCAATACTAAATAAGTATAATTCTCATCATCTACACCATTTATTATACATGGATTTAAGCTTCCCATGAAATTAAGATCTATTTCATCTACATCCATTATCTTAATTCCTTCTAAAATGTACTTGGAATTAAATGCAATATTTAAATCCTCTCCATCTTGAATAGAATCAACCTTTTCATAAACATCTCCTATTTCAGTATTTGATCTTATTACAATATTATTATCCATAACATTAAGTCTTATTAAATTTGCCTTTTCTTCCTTAGCTAACAATGAAGCTCTTTCTAATGAATTTTGTAAATCTCTTTTATTAACTGTAACTTTAGTCTTATGCTCTTTTCTCATAATATCTTTATAATTGAAAAACTGTCCTTCTAATAATCTGGAATAAAAAATTGTATCTCCAATATTAAATAAAATTTGACTTGAAGTAATACTTATTTTAATATCATCTTCTCCATCGTCTATTATTTTATTTAATTCATTTAGTGATCTACCAGGAATTATAATGCTAATTTCATTGTTTGAATCTGTATTAACCTTTTTTAAAGCTAATCTATATCCATCTAATGAGACAAATGAGATTTCATTGTTATTGATTTCTAATAATACTCCTGTTAATGTTGGTCTTGTTTCATCTTGAGTAGTAGCAAAGACAGTTTGTCTAATAGCGTTTTTTAATAAATCTTTATTTAATATAAAGTCTTTTTCTTCTTCTACAACAGGAAGATCTGGATAGTCTTCACCTAAGTTACCGATAATATTGAATTCAGAATTTTCACATATAATGTTAATTTTATTATTTTTTACATTTATATGAACGGGGGCATCAGGTAATTTTCTTATAATATCTCCAAATATCCTGGAGTTTACAACTATTGAACCATTTTCTATAACCTGGCAATCTACAAAAGTTACTATACTAATTTCTAAATCAGTAGAAGTTAACTTGATTTTATTGTCATTTGCTTCTAATAATATACCGTCTAATATTTGTAATGTTGTTCTAGTAGAAATTCCTTTTTGAGCAATATTAATATGCTTTGAAAGATCTTTTTGATTTATTACAAATTTCATTTTAATTCCTCCTTAAAAATAGAAATAATAATAAATAATATAGTAGTAATAGTAGTAGGACATGTTATTATGTTGATAAGTTAATAACTGTTGATAATATAGATTATTTAAGGATTTAATAAGATGTGGATACATTAAAAAACTATAAGCATTTAATCCACAAAATTAATAATCTCCTTTTAATTCTAAAACTATTTTATTTAATTTTTTCTTTAAATTTTCATCTTTTATCATATCTTTATTTATTTTATCGCAAGCATGAATTACTGTGGTATGATCTCTACCTCCAAATTCATCTCCTATCTTAGGAAGGGATAAATCAGTTAATTCTCTAGTTAAATACATAGCTATTTGCCTTGGATGAGCAATTGCCCTAGTTCTCTTTCTTGAAGTAAAATCTTCCATTCTTATTTTGAAGTTTTTAGATACAGCTTCTTTAATAATATCAACTGTTACTTCTATAGGTTTATTGTTTGATAATATATCTTTTAATGCTTCTTCAGATAATTCTTTACTTATTTCTTTATTAGTTAAAGAAGAATAAGCTACAACTCTTATTAAAGCACCTTCTAGTTCTCTGATATTGGATTGTATATTTGTAGCAATGTATTGAAGAACTTCATCAGATACATCAATATTTTCAATATTAGCTTTTTTTCTAAGAATAGCAATTCTTGTTTCTAAATCTGGTGGTTGAATATCAGCTATAAGACCCCATTCAAATCTTGATCTTAATCTATCTTCTAGGGTTGGAATTTCTTTTGGTGGTCTATCACTTGAAATGATAATCTGTTTATTATTTTCATGTAAGGCGTTAAATGTATGAAAGAATTCTTCTTGAGTTCCGTCTTTACCAGCAATAAATTGAATATCATCCACCAATAGAACATCTATGTTCCTATATTTATTTCTAAATTCTTCATTTTTATATTCTCTAATAGAATTAATTAGTTCATTTGTGAATTTTTCTGATGAAACGTAGACAACTTTTGAATTGGGATTTTGACTTAATATGTAATGACCAATTGCATGCATAAGATGTGTTTTTCCTAAACCAACTCCACCGTATATAAACAAAGGATTATATGCTTGAGCTGGAGCTTCTGCTACTGCTAAAGAAGCAGCATGAGCAAATCTGTTGCTATTTCCAATAACGAATGTGTTAAAAGTATATTTTGGATTTAGCTGTGATTTTTGATTATTCTCAATGGTTTCACTAATAATATTCTGACCGTTATTTGATACTATATCTTCTCCTGGAATGATAAATTCGATTTTGTAATCTTCTTTTGTAACTTGACTAATTGAATTTTTTATTAAATTGTAATATCTGCCTTGTAAGATACCTTTAGTAAAATCATTTGGAACTGCTAAAATTATCTTATTATCTGATAATGAGATTGGTTCAATAGATTTTAACCAAGTATTAAAACTTACTTCGCTTAATTCAACTTTAATTACATTTAGAACTTCATTCCAAAGGGTATCTAAATTTGATGCCATATAAAAAACCTCCTACTAATCGTATAAAATAAAAACTTTTCAACATAATTATAAACAGAAAAGCAAAATAATTAAAAGAATATAAAATAGAAAAATATAAATTAATCTGTGGATAATTACATAAACACTTTGTGGATTTATATGAGAAAAATGAATCAAAAAAATTTGACCACAATATTAACAAATTTAAATTGTGGACAAAAAAATTAGAAATTCATTAAAAAATAATGATAAAATTAATGAATATCAAGAGTTATCCACATTCAATCCACATTTTGTGAATAACTTTTGATATTCCCATTAATTAAAAAGATATTCACATCTTCTTTTATAATATCAAATCTTATATTTATAATCAACAAAATTATCCACAATACTAACTATATGTTGATAACTTTAAATAGGACTTTTGTAAATGAAAAATCTTGACATACCATTATGAAATCAATATAATCAATAGTAGTGCCAAAAAATATGGGAACTCTATATTTATATATATATATAGGTAACAATCAAGGAGGTGTTTTTAGTGAAGAGAACTTACCAACCTAAGAAGAGGCAAAGAAGTGTAGAACATGGATTTAGAAAAAGAATGATGACTAAATCAGGAAGAGCGATATTAAAATCTAGAAGAAAAAGAGGAAGAAAAAAATTATCAGCATAGGCCGCTATTTTGGGTGGCCTTTTTATTACGTGATTTCAATAGTAATTTTTGTATAATTGCAGAAACTAACTAAAGTCTTATAATAAGGCCATTTATTTTGATCGCTTATTAGATATTTATGCTTTCTAGGAGTAAAAAATGGAAAAAAAATATAGATTAAGAAAAAACTTAGAGTTCAAGAAAGTATATAGTTCAAGAAACAATTATTGGAATAGGAATTTGATTTTATATAAGAGAAAAAATAATTCGGAAAATACAAGGATTGGGTTTTCGATTTCCAAAAAGGTTGGAAATGCAGTTATAAGGAATAAGATTAAAAGACGAATGAAAGAAATCTGTAGGCTTAATTTGTATAGGACAAAATCTGGATACGATTTAATTTTTATTCCCAAGAAGAATGTAGTTGATATATCATTTAAAGAATTAGAAAGTGCATTAATTCATATATTAAAAATATCGAATACGTTAGATGTTTAAAGGATTGGGTGTAAAGAATGGCTCAAATAGCTATTTTTTTAATAAGGTTTTATCAGAGAATTATATCTAAGTATATTTTAAAAGGGAAAAATTGCAGATTCTATCCTACTTGTTCAGAATATTCTCTTCAAGCATACAAAAAATACGGTTTTATTAAGGGATCTTACTTAACTATTAAGAGAATTTTGAAATGTCATCCGTTCCATGAAGGAGGGTATGATCCGCTTAAATGATAGGAGGTTTATTAAATAAATGACGGCGTTTTTAGGAAATATAATGGGGTCTATATTAAAATTTGTATATGACTTAGTATCTTCAATAGGTCAAGAGACAGAATACATTTCATATTATGCTATAGCAGTTATTATTACTAGTGTTATTTTTAAATTAATATTACTGCCGATTAGCTTACAACAAAGCAAATCTCAAAAAAAGATGCAAGAAATGCAGCCATTAACTAAACAGTTACAAGAAAAGTATAAAAGTGATCCACAAACTATGCAAACAAAATTGTCGGAATTATATAAGGAACATAATTATAATCCTAGTTCTGGTTGTTTGGTTTTATTGATTCAGCTTCCTATTATTATTGCGTTTTTTGCAGTATTTAGAGAACCTGCAACATATGCATTCAAAGAGCCTGGCTTTTATGAGGCTATGAATAAAACATTTTTATGGATTAGTAGTTTAGAATTCCCAGATCCATTAATATGGGGTATGCCATTACTATCAGCATTAACTACATATCTACAAACGAAAACAATGCCAGCTGTTGCAACAGGTGATGCGGCTACTTCTCAGACTCAAAAGACCATGAATTATATGATGCCAATAATGATGTTTTTTATTACAAAAAGTTTTCCAGCTGGATTAGCATTATACTGGGTTGTAGGAAATACATTTACAATTATTCAACAATTGATATCTAATAGATCTTTACTTATGGTGAAGGAGGAGAAATAGATATGAAATTTGTCGTTAAATCAGCAAAAACTGTTGAGGAAGCTTTAAAAGAAGCTTTAGACGAATTAGAAGCTAAGGAAAATGAAGTTGAAATTGAAATTATTGAAGAACCAAGTAATGGTTTATTTGGATTAATTGGCGTTAAAGAGGCAAAAATTATGGTGTCTTTCGTCAATGATCCTGTAGAAATTGCAGATAAATTTATACAAGAAGTATTAAAACATATGAAAATTGAAGGAACTAATCTAATAAAGAAAAATGGAAGTACTCTTAACGTTGAAATAACTGATATTTCTTCTTCAGATTTAGGTATTTTAATCGGTAAAAGAGGAAATACATTAGATTCTATTCAATATTTATTGAGTTTAGTAATAAATAAAGATAGAGATGAATATTTAAGAGTAATAATTGATAGTGAAGGTTATAGGCCAAAGAGAGAAGAGACTTTAAAGAGACTTGCAAAGAAAATGGCCGAAAAAGCTAGAATAGGTAGAATACCAGTTAAATTAGAACCTATGAATCCTTATGAAAGAAGGATTATACACTCTACACTGCAAAATTTTGAAGGGGTTAATACTTATAGTGAGGGAGAAGATCCTTTCAGAAGAGTAGTAATTGTATCAAAACAGAGATAATACTTTATAGATAGTAATGACAAAGCCCATAAATTAATATTTTGGGCTTTTTTGCTTAATAATTCTATGAATGTGAGATAATGTTAATAAATGAGGTGATATTATGTCAGAAACAATAGCAGCTATATCAACAGCTATTGGAGAAGCTGGAATAGGTATTGTTAGAATCAGTGGAAAAGACGCTTTAAAAATAGGATATAAAATATTTAAAAGTGCTAAAGTTCAGGTAGAAGAAGAAATAGAAAACAGAAAATTAAGATACGGTCATATTGTAGACGATGAAAAGATAATTGATGAAGTATTAATTGCTTTTATGAAAGGGCCATATACCTATACTAGAGAAGATATGGTTGAAGTTTATTGCCATGGTGGAATTATTTCAGTTAGAAGTGTATTAGCATTAGTATTAAAAAATGGTGCTATAATAGCGGAGGCTGGAGAGTTCACGAAAAGAGCATTTTTAAATGGTAGACTTGATTTAGCTCAAGCAGAAGCTGTTATAGATATAATCAACTCTAAGACAAATAAAGGTATGGAAGTTTCTTTGAATCAATTAGAAGGCAATTTATCTATAAAGATTAAAGAAATAAGGAATATTTTGCTTGATATGATAGCTCATGTGGAAGTTTCCATAGATTTTTCTGATGAAGATGTTGACTTCTCCACATTAAAAGAACTTGAAGAAAAAGCATTTACAGTTAAGGAAAAAATATCATCTTTACTTAGTACATCAGATAGAGGTAAAATTCTAAGAGATGGTTTAAAAACTGTAATACTAGGGAAACCAAATGTTGGTAAGTCTTCATTATTAAATGCTTTGTTAAGAGAAAACAGGGCAATTGTAACAGATGTACCAGGGACTACCAGGGATATTATAGAGGAATATATTAATATAGATGGTATCCCACTAAAGATTGTGGATACAGCTGGCATAAGAGATACTTCAGATATAGTAGAAAAAATTGGAGTTGACAAGGCAAGGTTGATGGTTGATGATGCTGATTTAGTTATTGCAATATTTGATATGTCAAGGAAGTTAACTGATGAGGACAAAGAAATTCTAGAATTAATAAGTGATAAGAAAACTATAATCTTGTTAAACAAGTCAGATTTAAGTCAAGTTTTTGATGAAGATTACTTTAAGAATCACATTAAGAATGATGAAGTAATAAGAACTTCAATATCAAATGGTGTTGGCATAGATAAAATAGAAAAGACTATTAAAGATATATTTTATTCAGGAGAAGTAGAAGTAAAATCTGATATAGTAATTAATAATATAAGACACAAGAATCAATTGGAGAAAGCCTTCAATGATATTGAAAGTTTTATTGAAGATATAAAGATTAATGTTCCAATAGATTGTTTAGATGTTGATTTAAAGAACTGTTGGGAGAACTTAGGAGAAATTTCAGGAGAAACTATATCTGAAGATATCTTAGATAAAATATTTTCGGAGTTTTGCATAGGAAAGTAAAAAAGATAGTGAACAACGAACAACGAACAACGAACAACGAACAACGAACAACGAAAAAATTTGATTGAAAAGTAAATGAATAATGGATTGAGAATAACATTAATTGTTAACCCTTAGTGCCGAATAATCTTAAGGGAGAATGTAAAAATTGTTGTTTACTGTTCACTGTTAGTTATTCATTGTTAGTTGTTAACTGAATTTAGAAAGGTGTTAAAATGGAAAAATTAAAACCATATCATGCAGATGAATTTGACGTAGTGGTTATCGGAGCTGGACATGCAGGTTGTGAAGCAGCCTTAGCAAGTAGTAGACTAGGCATGAAAACTCTTATTATGACTATTTCCCTTGATGCTATTGCAGCATTATCCTGTAATCCAAATATTGGGGGAACTGGGAAAGGTCACCTAGTAAGAGAAATAGATGCATTAGGCGGAGAGATGGCTATAAATATAGATAAATCTTTTATACAAAGTAGAATGTTAAATACTTCTAAAGGACCTGCTGTTCATTCCTTAAGAGTACAAGCAGATAAAAAGAAATATCAAAGCGAAATGAAAAAAGTATTAGAAAATGAGCCAAATCTTATATTAAAACAGGGTGAAATTATAGATATATTAATAGAAGATAATAAAGTAAAAGCTGTCGTTACAAAGGCTGGAGCAATATATAATACTAAATCAGTTATTATAGCTACAGGAACAT
>JAQVYQ010000009.1:0-14489 GCA_028708575.1 Tissierellia bacterium | reverse complement strand
CCAAATCTTATATTAAAACAGGGTGAAATTATAGATATATTAATAGAAGATAATAAAGTAAAAGCTGTCGTTACAAAGGCTGGAGCAATATATAATACTAAATCAGTTATTATAGCTACAGGAACATATTTAAAGGGCAGAATTTATATGGGAGAAGTTAACTATTCTTCAGGACCTGATGGCAGATTTCCTTCAATTGAATTGTCTGATTCATTAGTTAAGAAAGGTATAGACCTTAGAAGAATGAAGACTGGGACACCAGCTAGAGTTCATAAAGATAGTCTGGATTTTTCTGTAATGAGTATTCAACCTGGTGATGAGGAAATCATACCATTTTCTTTTACAAATATTGATAAAGAATTCCATATAGAGCAAGTACCTTGTTATTTAACTTATACTACATTAAAGGCTCACGATATAATAAGAGAGAATTTGCAAAGATCTCCTATGTATGCAGGAGAAATAGATGGTGTTGGCCCAAGATACTGTCCATCTATTGAAGATAAAGTTGTACGATTTTCTGATAAAGATAGACATCAAGTGTTTATTGAACCAGAAGGACTTGATACAAAGGAAATGTATGTTCAAGGGGTAAGTACAAGTTTACCTGTAGAAATCCAAGAAAAGATTTATAAGAATATTATTGGATTAGAAAATATTCAAATAATGAGAGATGCATATGCAATAGAATATGATTCTATTGATCCAACAATTTTAAAGAGGACATTGGAGCATAAAGAAATAAACAATTTATTTTTTGCTGGACAAATAAATGGGTCTTCAGGATATGAAGAAGCAGCAGCCCAAGGTTTAATGGCTGGGGTGAATGCGACGCGTAATATTTGTGGGAAGGAACCATTTATTTTAGATAGATCCGAAGCCTATATAGGAGTACTTATAGATGACTTAGTTACAAAAGGAACAAACGAGCCATATAGAATGATGACTTCAAGGGCAGAATATAGATTAACATTAAGACAGGATAATGCAGATTTAAGATTGACAGAAAAAGGTTATAAATTAGGATTAGCTTCTGAGGATAGATATAATAAAATGTTAAATAAAAAAGAGGCCATAGAATTGGAAATAGAAAGATTAAAAAAGGTTTCTATAGGTCCTACAGAAAAAAACAATGAAAAACTAGCAAAAATTGGGACTAGTCAAATTAAGGGGCCTATTAGCCTCTATGAATTAATAAGACGCCCTGAGGTACATTACGATGACACTATTGATTTGGATGCGAATAGAGGGCAATTGCAAAGAGAAGTTAGATTGCAAGTAGAAACACAAATTAAGTACGAAGGGTATATTAACAAACAAATGATACAAATT
Source organism: Tissierellia bacterium (assembly GCA_028708575.1). Classification (GTDB taxonomy): domain Bacteria; phylum Bacillota; class Clostridia; order Tissierellales; family Tissierellaceae; genus UBA3583. The sequence goes on along the minus strand of JAQVYQ010000009.1, from coordinate 13,157 downwards.
GAACAGTTTAAGAAACTAGAGAATAAGAAATTATCCGTTGATGAAGACTATTCATTAATAAAGGGTTTGAGTAATGAAGCACAACAAAAACTCAATAATATAAAACCAGATTCTGTTGGTCAGGCTTCTAGAATATCTGGTGTTTCACCATCTGATATAAGTGTTTTATTAATATATTTGGAGCAAAGAAGAAGGAGTGTAAAAACTAATGTCTAATATAGATACTTTAGTAAAGGGTGTAAGGGATCTTAATATTAATTTAGATTCAAATCAAGAAGAATCGTTTATTAGATATAAGGAATTATTAAAGAAATGGAATGAGAAGATAAATATAACCACAATAACAGATGATGTTGAAATTGATCAAAAACATTTCTTAGATAGTTTAACTCCACTTACTACTAGCTTATTTAATGGGGAAAAGAGCCTAATAGACATTGGCACAGGTGGTGGTTTTCCTGGTATTCCTTTAAAGATAGCTAACCCTGACTTAAATGTTTTATTACTTGACAGTTTAAATAAGAGAATAATTTTCCTTAATGAAGTTGTAAAGGAATTAGGCCTCAAAAATATAGAAGCTTTACATGGAAGAGCTGAAGAGCTAAGTTGTAATCCTATGTATAGGGAAAAGTTTGATATTTGTATATCTAGAGCAGTGGCACAATTAAATACTTTAGGAGAGTATTGTATGCCCTTTGTAAAAGTTGGTGGGCATTTTATTTCAATGAAAGGGCCAGATGTAAAAGAAGAATTAGGAATAAGCAAAAAAGCTATTAAACTCTTAGGTGGCCAATTAATTGATACTGTTTATATAAAAATTCCTCAAAGTGATATAGTTCACTCTTTGATAATTATTGAGAAAATAAGAGAAACTCCGACAAAATATCCAAGAGGTGGAGGGAAACCTAGGAAGAATCCGTTATAAATAGGTAGAATATGTATGAAAATAGTTGGGAAATATTAAAGGATTTATTGAAGTAATTATAGAATTAGTTGATATAGACTTAAGGTATAGAAAAGGGGAGTAAGATGAAATACTTTAATGAGATAAAATATATATCGATTAATTCAATAAGGCCAAATCCATATCAACCAAGAAAGAGTTTTAATCAGAAAGCACTGGATGAATTATCCCAATCAATAAAAGCATTTGGAGTGATTCAACCTATTAGCGTAAGAAGGATAAATGAAGAATCTTATGAATTAATTGCTGGAGAGAGAAGACTTAGAGCTTCTGAGTTAGCTAATTTAACAAAAATCCCAGCAATTGTAGTAGATTATAGGGACAAAGAATCTGCAGTTATTGCATTAGTTGAAAATTTGCAAAGAGAAAATTTAAATTTTATGGAAGAAGCAGAAGGATATAATAGTCTTATACAAGATCATAATTTTAAACAACAGGAATTAGCTGAAAAGTTGGGAAAATCACAATCTACAATTGCAAATAAAATTCGGTTGCTAAAACTACCCCTGGACATTCAAAAAGCTTTACTAGAAAATAACTTATCAGAAAGACATGGGAGAGCACTTTTAAAACTACCTGATGATAACTTAAGATATACAGTTATGAAGAAGATTCTTTCTAATAATTTGAATGTAAACGGTACAGAAGATTTAGTAGAAGATATTCTCAGTAATCTAAGAGAAAGAGAAGGAAAAGTTGTTAAACAGAGCATAAAGTCATTGGTAAATATCAGAATATATTTAAATACTATTAAAAAGGCTTATAGAGCAATAAACCAATATGGTATTAATGCAGAATATGCTGAAGAAGACAAAGGAGAATATGTACTTGTAAAAATAAAAGTACCTAAACTTTAATAGAAGTGATAACAAACATAATTTAAAAATGTTCCACGTGGAACATTTTTTTAATTATGTTTGTTTTATATATATATTCTGTTATTATATATATTGAAGGCTAAATTTTATATAATATTAGAGCATAAAAATTGAGGTGTTTATATGGGAAAGATTATATCAATTTTCAATCAAAAAGGAGGCGTAGGTAAGACTACAACCTCTATAAATATATCTGCTGGTCTAGGAAGGCTTGGTAAAAGAATTCTTTTGGTAGATATTGATCCCCAAGGTAATTCTACAAGTGGTTTAGGAGTAGAAAAGAAGGAATTAAATGTTTTAATATATGATATTCTTACTTCAGATATAGCTATTGAAAATGGGATATATAGTACTTCTGCAGAAAATGTGGACATCCTTCCTTCCAATAACAATCTTGCTGGACTAGAAATCGAATTGGCTCAGAAAGGTAATTGGGAAAAGACATTATCTAATGTACTTGATAGTTTGAGAGATAAATACGATTATATTTTTATTGATTGTCCACCTTCTTTGGGTATATTGAGTGTAACAGGACTTGTAGCTTCTGATAGCGTCATTATACCTATTCAATGTGAGTATTATGCTTTAGAGGGAGTTAGCCAACTTTTTCAAACTATTGAATTAGTAAAGAAGAATCATAATCCGAACTTAAATATTGAAGGTGTTGTTTTAAGTATGTTTGATGGAAGAACAAATTTATCCATCCAAGTAGTGGATGAGGTGAAAGCATTTTTTAAAGATAAGGTATATGTGAGCATTATTCCAAGAAATGTTAGATTAGCGGAAGCTCCTTCATATGGCCTTTCAATAATGGATTACGATGATAAATCACGAGGAGCTGAAGCCTATATGGAATTAGCTGAAGAATTCTTGTTTTTGCAAGATTAATGATTATTGTTTCATAGAAAGGATAGATTGTTTTGAGCGCAACCAAGAAGAGAGGTTTAGGTAAAGGATTATCCGCACTTATTGCAGATAAAGAAGCAGTAGATACAATACTTAGTGAAGACACTAATAATGAAATAATCGAAAATATTAGTATTGATTTAATAATTCCTAAGGGGGATCAACCAAGGAAATATTTTGATGATGAAGCCTTAAGTGAATTAGCAGAGTCTATAAGAATTAATGGAGTAATACAACCTATTATATTGCGAAAATTCGAAAACAAGTATCAAATAGTTGCTGGAGAAAGACGTTGGAGAGCAGCTAAGAGTATTGAATTAAAAGAAATCCCTGCAATCATTAGGCAATTAAGTGAGATCGATGTAGCAAAGATTTCTTTAATAGAAAATGTTCAAAGGGAAAACTTGAATCCTATTGAAGAATCATTGGCATATAAAAATCTTATGGAAGACTATGATCTGACCCAGGAAGAACTTGGTAAAGCTGTTGGCAAGAGTAGGACCTATGTTTCTAATAGTATCCGCCTTCTAAACCTAGATGAAAGCATAATTAAACTGATAGAAGAAGGAAAACTATCTAGTGGTCATGGTAAAGTTTTACTTGGAATTAAGGATTTAAGTGATCAAATTGAAACAGCAAATAGAATAATTGATTTCGGTATGAATGTTAGAGAAACTGAGACTGAAGTTAGAAATTCAAAATCAAAAATCAAAACTAAGCTAAATACTAAAAAAAGTAGTATAAACAAGAAAGACCCATATATTATAGATCTAGAAGAAAACCTAATGAGATCATTAGGAACAAAAGTAAATTTGTTGACTGGCAAGAAGAAAGGAAAAATAGAGATTGAGTATTATGGAGAAGATGATTTAGAAAGGCTAATGGACTTACTTACACATTAATGTTCCACGTGGAACATTAAAGATTTCAGAGAGGAGCCTATATAATGGAAGTTAACATTTTTCAAGTTGATGCATTTAGCTCAAGGCCTTTTGGTGGCAACCCAACAATCGTTGTACTAGATTCAAGAAACATAGATGGGAAACATATGCAAAAAATTGCTAATGAAATGAATACAATGCAAACAACATTTGTAGATCAATTAGCAGATGACGTTGTAAAAGTCAGATTTTTTTCACGCCTTTGTGAAATGGATTTATGTGGACATGGTACTATAGCAACATTCTATACTATGGCTAATAAAGGATATATTAGGCCTATAGAAGATGGCATAAAAAAGATAACATTGGATACAAATATAGGTAAATTAAATATAGAATTAAATTATAGATTTGGTGAAGTTGATTATATAGTAATGGAACAAGGAAAACCAAAATCCTACGGAATTATTGAGGATATTGAAGAAGTTCTACAAGCAATGAATTTAGAAAAATCTCAGATAGGAATTGACAATTTATATTATGAACCAGAAATAATTTCCACTGGGGCAAAGAATTTGTTACTACCAATTAATGACAAATCTGTTTTGGAAAATATTGATATAGATTTCTGTTCTCTTAAAGAAGTTTCTGAAAAACTAAAAATTAGAAGTGTACATGCATTTTATTTACCAAAAAAGAATTCTGAAGAAGTTTATGCAAGAAACTTTTCACCAATTGTAGGCATAAATGAAGAGTCTGCAACAGGTACAGCTAGTGGAGCTTTGATATATTACCTAAAGAAAAACAAGCTTATATCATCAGATAGGATTACTTCACTACAAGGTGAGTCTATGAACAGGCCAAGTAAAATTTATTGCTTTATAGAAGAAGATGAAGATGAATATAAGGTTAAGGTAGGCGGAGATGCAGTTATTGTAATGGAAGGGATTTTGAAATATTAATTTGCTTAATCAATAATAGGAGGAATAATATGTTAGTTGAAAAGAAAGTTAAAGATTATGTTACGGCAGTACAAAGTGGTGATCCAACTCCAGGTGGAGGTAGTGTTGCTGCACTTGCAGGTGGCTTAGGAGCTGCTCTTACTAATATGGTTGGGAATCTTACCTTTGGTAAAAAAGCATATAATGATGTTCCAGAAGAATCTCAAAAAAAGTTGAAAGAAAATTTCAAAGACTTGGAAAAAGCTGTTGAAGCTCTTATGATAATTGTTGATGAAGATTCAACTGCTTTTGATGGAGTTATGACAGCTTTAAAGATGCCTAAGGAAACTGAAGAAGAAAAGATAGCTAGGTCAACTGCAATACAAGAAGGCTATAAAGAAGCTTTAGTAGTACCCTTAAGATGTGCTGAAGAATGTCTTCATGTACTACATTTACAAGAAGTTTTTGCTCATTATGGAAATATAAATGCTATTACTGATGTGGGAGTTGGTACTTTACTAGCATATACTGGCCTGGAAGGTGCATTATTCAATGTTAATATAAACTTAAAAAGTATTAAGGATGAAGAATTTAAAAGAAAAACTGAAGAGACTGCATATCAATTGTTATCAAAAGGAAAAACGATTAAAGAAGAATTGTTAGAAATTGTATATAGAAGATTAAGTTAAGAGAAGGACTTCCTTCTCTTTATTTTTTTGTCAATATGATGTATTATTAACTTTATAAGGTTATAATTGGAGGGGAAACAATGGTTTATTTTGATAACGCAGCTACATCTTATCCAAAACCGGAGATAGTATATGATTCTATAATGACAGCTATGAAAGAATATGGTGCCAATCCTGGAAGATCAGGACACAAGATGGCATTAAAACTAAGTAGAGGTATATACGATACTAGGGAAACAATGAGTAAATTATTCAATGTAAAAAATCCAATGAATATTATTATGACATTTAATGCAACTGAAGGATTAAATATAGGTATAAAAGGAGTCTTAAAGGCAGGCGACCATGTCATAACAACTTCTATGGAGCATAATTCTGTATTAAGACCGATTAGGTATATAGAAAAATATGGAATCGAAAATACAATTGTTCAAGCTGATAGTATGGGTAGGATAAACCCTAGAGACATTAAGAATAGTATAAAGACTAATACTAAACTAATAATAACTACACATATTTCAAATTTGACAGGCACAATAATGCCTATAGGAGAAATAGGCAAGATTGCTAAAGAACATGGAATTCTATACATGGTAGACGGATCTCAATCTGCTGGGGTATATGATATTGATATTGATAAGATGAATATAGATTTACTTGCTTTTCCAGGACATAAAGGTCTATTAGGACCACAAGGAACGGGAGCATTATGTATAAAAGAAGGAATAGAATTAGAAAGTTATATGCAGGGGGGAACAGGAAGTGCTTCTCATTCATTAGATCAACCAGATATACTACCAGATAAGTTCGAAAGCGGTACTGAAAACGGTCCTGGAGTAATAGGATTAGGAGCTGGAATAAAATACATACTAGATATAGGTATGGATAATATTAGGTATCATGAGGAAAGCCTAACAAAACACTTCATAGAAGATGCATTAAAAATAGAAGGTATAAAAATATATGGACCGCTTAATGTAGAAGAACATGCAGCTGTAGTAGCTCTTAATATAAAAGATGCTGACTCATCAGAAGTATCATATATATTAGATCAAGAATATGATATTGCAGTTAGACCTGGACTTCATTGTAGTCCACTTGCACATAAAACAATAGGTACTTTAGAGCAAGGAGCAATAAGATTTAGCTTTGGTGTCTTTAATACACATGAAGAGATAGATTTTTGCATAAAAGCGTTGAAAGACATAGCAAAGGAAGTCTAGATAGGAGCGCAATTAATGGAATTAATTAGAAGTTATATATCAATTTATTATATAGAAATTATAATAGCACTAATAGTAGTATTTTTTCTACTTTTTATTTCTACTATTGTCTCATTAATTAAGACAAGAAAATTGAGAGAAAAGTATATTGCTTTGGTTAGAGGTATTGAAGGCATAAATATAGAGGATTTATTAATAAAGTCAGATAGAGATATAAGAGATATTCAAAGGGATTTAGAATTATTCCAACAAAATTTGAATACTATGGAGACTAAGCTTACATTTGCTATTCAAAAAATAGGATTTATTAGATATAATGCTTATTATAATATGGGTAGCGAATTAAGCTTTTCAATTGCACTTTTAGATAACTTTCAAAATGGATTTGTATTTACAAGTATTTATGGCCGAGAACAATCAGTTTGCTATGCAAAACCTGTAAAAGATGGTGAAAGCAACATACCATTATCGGCAGAGGAAATAATAGCTATTGAAAGAGCTTTAAAAGGAGAAAACATAGAGTTTAGCAAACAAAGGAGAGTAAAGGCTTAAGAAAGTGAATATTAAGTTTTCTTAATAAGTTGGTACTTAGCTTTATGAGACTTGTTTCTAATATTCAAACAATTGAAATTACTCACTTATAAATACATGTATAGAATTAACACTTCAGCAAATACTATATAAAATATTTGAATTTATTTAAAGCTGTGATATAATACATTTAGTTGATTACAAAATGGTTACAAAATTAGCAACTAATGATTATGTAAAGTTTGGAGGGGCTAAATATGAGCGAAATAAATTCGCCATATACCAAAAGACTCTTAGCAGTATTTATGATAGCTGTCATGATAGTCTTAGGATACACTGCATACAAAACTAACGAAATAAATACTAGAGCTTTTGAAGTATACTTAGAAGAAGAACTAATAGGAGTAGTTAGAACTCAAGAAGAGGCTTTAAATATAATCGATGAAATAGAGAATAAGTTATCAAATACATATAGCGCAGAATGTGTATTGGACAAAGATTTAAATTTTGTAGATACTCATGCTAAAGATGATGAATTGGTAAGTAATAAAGAATTGAAAGATTTTATATCATCAAAATTAGATTTCTTAGTAGCTGGTTACGCCATTTCTATTGACGGACAAGATGCTGGAATTCTAAAGACAAAGGAAGAAGCAGAAGAAATTGTAGATTTGATGAAATCACAATATATAAATGATACTGAAGGTGAACTTTTAGAGGTTGGATTCTTAGAGGAAATAGAAATAAATAAAGATGAAGTCCCTCTAAATTCTTTAACTTCAAAAGAAGACCTATTTCAATATATAAACCTAGGTGCAGATGAAATAAAAACCCATGTTGTTGAAGTAGGAGAAAGTTTTTGGACTATAGCAATGATGTATGATATGTCACTAGATGATTTGATTGAAGCAAATCCAGATAAGAACCCTGAGAAATTGCAAATAGCCGATGAAGTAAAACTTGTAATACCTACATCTATGATGACGGTGGTTACAGTAGAAAAAGTAGAATATGATAAAGATACTGATTATGAAACTATTGTAGAAGATAATGATTCAATGTATAAAAACCAACAAAAAATAAAGGTAGAAGGCCAAAAAGGTCAATCACATATAGTTTCAAATAAAGTTAAACATAATGGAAAATTAGTAGAAGAAGATATTTTAAATGAACAAGTTTTAAAAAAACCTGTTGATGAACTAGTTGTTAAAGGAACAAAAGAGATTCCTAAAACAATGGCCACAGGAATTTTTGCAATGCCTACTAGGGGTAGATTCACATCAGGATATGGATCTAGATGGGGTAGAATGCATAGAGGTATAGATATTGCAGCAAGTTCAGGTACACATATTAAAGCAGCAGATGGTGGCATAGTATCATTTTCTGGTTGGCAAGGTACATATGGATACATGGTAGAAATAGACCATGAGAATGGCTATAAAACAAGATATGCTCATTGTAGTAAATTAATAGTTAGTAAAGGAACTAGAGTATATAAAGGGGAGCATATAGCCAATATAGGAAGCACAGGTAGATCTACTGGATCACATCTTCATTTCGAAGTAATAAAAAATGGAGTTCACGTTAATCCAAGTAAATTCGTTAAATAATAAGGACGGGAAAATTTCCCGTCTTTCTTTTTACCCTTCATACATAAACTTATATAGATAGGGTATTAATTAAAAAATGGTTAGAATGATTGTGGTGATAATATGATTAGCAATTTGGAATTAGTAATTAGACTTTTATTATCAACTTTAGTTGGAGTTTCTATAGGATTTGAAAGAGAAAGAAATAATAGGCCAGCAGGGCTTCGTACTCATACGCTTGTAAGTTTAGGGGCCACCTTGATTACTTTAATTTCTATCTATGGATTTGATGAAGGGGACCCAACACGTTTAGCTGCGCAAATAGTTAGCGGAATTGGGTTTATTGGTGCTGGTACCATTTTAAGAACTGGCAACCATATACGTGGTCTTACAACGGCTGCAAGCCTTTGGGTAAGTGCAGGAATTGGCATAGCAATTGGTACAGGATCTTATCTTCCAGCAATAATTACAGCTGTAATAGTTTTAATAACTCTTGTTTCATTAAGCAATCTGGAGGACAAAGTAGCCCTAAAATCATATAATAAAATTGTGATTGAAGCTATAGACAGACCTGGTCTTCTAGGAGATATTGGTAATCTATTTGGAAGTTTTTACATTACAATTAAGGATATTTCAATATATGAAAATGAGGAAAACAATGAAGAAAAAGAGAATTACCTAATAAGCATATACCTATCTATAAAAATACCAAACAACCTAAATACCTCAAAGATAATTCAAGAAATTTACCAAATTGAAAACATTACTAATGTAATTTATGAAGATGAAAATATAAACAGATTTGAAATATGATTCATTTGAAAATAAGCAGTGAAAAAGCCTTATAGTTTCTTCATAGCTTATTTTTTTATTTGCATAAATTTACATCATCAGGTGATAATACCAATCAAGGAGGGAATATAATGAGATTACCTAAGCATGTTGGTATAATTCCTGATGGAAATCGGCGTTGGGCAGTGGAAAATGGAATGACAAAAGAAAAAGGATATGAAAAGGGACTAAGTCCAGGATTAGAACTATTTAAACTATGTGAAAAGTATAAAATTGGAGAATTAACATTCTATGGTTTCACTGTTGATAACACTAAAAGACCTAAATTTCAAAGATTTGCTTTTACTAAAGCTTGTATTGATGCAGTAGAAATGCTTTCTAAGGAAAATGCAGAACTTTTAGTCATTGGTAATTATGAATCTGATATGTTTCCAAAGAAACTTTTACCTTATATAAAGAGAAAAAAATTTGGGAAAGGTGGTACAAAGGTTAATTTTTTAGTTAACTATGATTGGAAATGGGATGTATCTGATACGATAAAGGGTATTAAATCAAACGATATATCCAGAGTGGATCTTATTATTAGATGGGGTGGGCGTAGAAGATTAAGTGGTTTTTTGCCATTACAATCAGTTTATTCAGACTTCTATATTGTAGATGATTATTGGCCTGATTATAAACCACAACAGTTTGAAGATGCACTACAATGGTACCAACAACAGGATATTACACTTGGCGGCTAGCTTAAATAGACCTATCCATATAGATCATAGTATTTTACCTAAGAATTCAATTGTTCTAGCATTTTTAGGGTTATTAAAAACCTCTTCAGGAGTTCCAGATTCCTGAAGCATTCCATCTGCCATAAATAGGACTCTATTACTTACTTCTTTAGCAAAGGCCATTTCATGAGTTACTATAACAATGGTCATTCCTGAATTAGTTAGACTCTTTATAACCTCAAGAACTTCTTTTACCATTTCAGGATCTAATGCACTTGTAGGTTCATCAAAAAGCATTACTTCTGGTTCCATTGCCAAAGCCCTTACAATTGCAAGTCTTTGTTTTTGCCCACCTGATAGTTTAGTAGGATATTCATCCTTCTTATCAGCTAGTCCAACCCTTTCTAAGAGATTCATTGCAGTTTTTATTGCTTCTTCTTTTGGCAATTTCTTTTCAAGAATGGGAGCAAGTGTTATATTATCTAATACTGTTAAGTGAGGAAATACATTGAATAATTGAAATACCATTCCTATTTTTTGCCTATGCTTTACAATATTTACTTTCTTATCTGTAAGATTCACACCATTAAAGAAAACTCGACCAGAAGAAGGAATTTCTAAAAGATTTAAACATCTCAGAAATGTGCTTTTTCCGCTTCCAGATGGACCTATAATAGATACAACTTCTCCTTTGTATATAGTTTCATTTATATCATTAAGCACCTGTAAATCTCCAAAGGATTTATATAAATTTTCTACTTTAATTATTTCTTGTTTAATCATTTATTTGCAATCTCCTCTCAAAAACACTCAATCCTTTGCTAAGCACTGTAGTTAATATAAGATATATAATACCAGCTATAAGTAGAGAAGGAACTGATAAAAATGTTGCAGATTGAACAGTCTTATATGAAGTAGTTAGCTCATTAGCAAAAAATACAGATGCTAGAGATGATTGTTTTACCATAGTTATATATTCATTTCCTAAAGCAGGAAGAATATTTTTTATAGCCTGTGGTAGTACAATTTTTATCATAGTATTTTTATTAGCCATACCAAGACTTTTCGCAGCCTCAACCTGACCTTTATCTACAGCTTGTATACCAGCTCTAATTACCTCAGCTACATAAGAACTTGCATTTATTATTAAGGCTATAACTATACATGCAGTATCTGAGATTTGAAATGGAACCATTTTAGGTAATACAAGCCAAAAGAAATAAAGTTGAAGCAATATAGGAGTACCTCTCAATACCCCTATATATATACTTGCAATTTTATCTAATATTTTAATTTTTGAAAGCTTCATAATTGCAATTATTGTACCAATAAAAGTGGCAGCTAGTACAGTTATGCCTGCTAACCATAATGTACCGACAAGACCATTTATATATACATAATCATATTTTTTCCAGAGTTCTATTAAAGTATCAATCATTTATTTTCACTCCTTTGATAGTGGCGAATTTGATTAAAGCCCTAAAGATCTTGCATATTCAGCGTATTCTTTATACCATGCCTCATAGGTGCCATTTACAACTACTACATCAATGATTTCATTTATCTTAGCAGTAAGTTCATCTTCGCCTTTTGTTATTCCGATTCTAATACCTTGAGTTTCTTTATCAACTACAAAGTTGAAATCCTCAACTACCATCAATCCTGCATTAGGATTTGCATCAATATATAGCTGTGCCATTTCTATGGCAACTGCGCATACGTCTGCTTTATTTTCTTCAACCATTAAGAATCCATCTGTAGTTGCTGAAACTTTCTTGAATTCTTTATATTTAGCTACTTGTTCATTTACAAATAGTTCTTGTAAAGAACCGCTTTGTGCAACTATTGTCTTATCAGCTATATCATCAGGACTCTTAATATTATTTTCATCTTCAGCTCTTATTAGAAGACCATATCCTGTAGTATCATCTGCAAAATAATAACCTTTTGACATATTCATTGCTTCTGCTCTTAGAGGAGTATAGGCTAAAGCTGAAATAGCTAAATCATACTTTCCCTCTGTTATACTGCTAAGTACTGCTGAGAACTCAAGAGGAACTATTCTTAATTCTACCCCAAGTTCTTTTGCAATATATTTAGATAATTCAACATCTGCTCCAAGATATTGCTCATCACCTTTTTTACTAGGATCAATAAATTCATATGGTGCAAAATATGGTTCCATAGTTACTTCAAGGTATCCTCTTTGAAGAATTGATTCTAATCTGTTTTCAGATTGGGTTGCATCAACATTTTTAGTGGCACAACCACTCATGATACCTAATAATAAACTTAAAGAAATTACTAAGATTGTTAGCTTTGCAAATCTATTCATTTTTTCTCTTTCTAACACCTTTTTCATGTTATTCCTCCTAAAATTTTTTTATTTTAGATAGTAACTGAATAACCACTGGAAGAAGTGCTTAATATAAAAAACTCTCGCTCCCTGGTTATTTACCAGAGGACGAGAGTATTAATCACGTGGTTCCACCTCAATTTACTAAAATCTTACGACATTAGCCTTTTCAGGTACTATCATACCTTAGTACTGTAACGGGGACACCCGAATTGGCTACTTCCAATGGTTTCGCCTCATTGTTCAGAGATGTGTTCAATATATAATATCTATGCATTTACACCAAGCATGCACTCTCTATAAGATGTTTATATACTTACTCTTTCTCGTCATCACTTTAATTCGATAAACTGAATTTATAATATCATAACACCTTAAACTGTTTTTGTAAATACCTTTTTTAAAAAAATTTTTAATGGGGTAATCAATGCAATGAAGGTATGTGAAATTCAAATATAATAATATAACTTCTGATACCAAATTTCTTGGCTAAGGAAACATATCCACCTTGTCCAGTTAAATAAGCATTAATAACTATTAGCTTAAATCCTACATCATATTTTTACATAAAAGCACCCCAATTTGTGGTAAAATATATATATATTAAATAATCGGAGGCTTATGATGCAAGTTATTGAAGATTTAAAATCCCTTAAGGAAATCATATGGTATAATCCAAAATATT
>JAQVYQ010000057.1 GCA_028708575.1 Tissierellia bacterium | reverse complement strand
TAAAAAATGTAGGAGTTATTTATTAGAAGAGTTCTTCTTTTTTATTAATGCTATATCATCCATAATAAATCTATGATCTATTTTATTTATATCAAACTTTACTATATTAAATGCAATTTGCCATATCTGTCCACTCATTAAAGCCATTATTAATGTTCCTATACCTATACTGCCACCTAATAAATATCCTGTAGTAACTGCTAAAACTTCAATAGAAGACTTAACAACTCTGACAGATTTACCTGTTTTTTTAGTCAATACAACCATCAATCCATCTTTTGGTCCAGCTCCCAAGCCTACTGATATATAAATCCAGACAGCTATTCCTTCTATAAATAGTCCTAATAGAAGCATTATTAATCTAGGAATTATATCAGTAAAAGAAGGTATTAAATTATTTATCATAATAATATCTACAAATGTACCTGTCAATACCATATCCATTAAAGTGGCCCAACCAATATTTTGACCAAAGGCCACATCTATTAATACAATAACAAAACCTGAAATAATAATAGCCATTCCCATGGTAATACCAATTGTCTTGGACATTCCTTCATGGAAAACATCCCAAGGAGCTAGCCCTAAATTTGCATTGATTGTCATTACAATTCCAACAGCAAATACAAATAAGCCAAGAGTAATCTTTATAGCTTTATATAATTTATTATTCATAAGTAAACCTTCTCTTTAACTTGCACTATTATTGTTCTTAATAGATTTTATTTTTTCTTTTACAAATTTTATATCATCTACAATATATCTATTTTCAACATTGTTTACGTCAAACTTAGCAATATTAAATACCAATTGGAAGGAATGGCCACCCATAAATGCCATTATTAATGTTCCTATTCCTATGGTGCCCCCAAGTAAATATCCAATTACAGTTGCTAACACTTCAGCAGACACTTTTGTAACTTTTACAGGTTTACCAGTTTTCTTGGTCAATAAAACCATCAGCCCATCTCTGGGACCTGCTCCCATTTCTTCTAGTAAATAAATCCAACAACCAACCCCCTGAATTAGAAGGCCCAAAAATATCATTATCAAACTTGGAATTAGTCCAGTAAAAGTAGGTATTAAATTATTAATCATTAAGATATCAATGAATGTTCCTATTAAAAGCATATTCATTATAGTTCCCCAACCAACATTAGCACCAAAAGCAACTTCTATTATTACAATTATCAATCCTACAATAATATTAGCTGTTCCTATTGTCATACCAAATGTTTTTGCCAATCCCTCATGTAAAATATCCCAAGGTGCAAGCCCTAGATTTGCATTAATAGTCATTACAATTCCAAGAGCAAATAAAAATAAACCACCAGTAATTTTTAATAGTTTATATATCACACTTTTCATCTTATCTAACCACTATTTCTATAGGACAATGATCGGATCCCATTACATCACTTAATATATTTGCTGATGTAAGCCTAGCCTCTAGAGCTTCAGATACAAGGAAATAATCTATACGCCAACCAGCATTTCTTTCTCTTGCTTTTCTCATATATGACCACCATGTATAAGCCTCTTCCTTTTCTGGATAAAAATATCTAAAGCTGTCAATAAACCCACTGTCTATTAGCTTTGTCATCTTTGCTCTTTCTTCATCAGAAAAACCAGGGCTTTTCCTATTTGTACTAGGATTTTTTAAGTCTATATCTTTATGAGCAACATTAAGATCCCCACATAATATAACAGGCTTATGAAACTCCATTGCCTTTAAATAGCTTCTAAAATCATCTTCCCATTCCATTCGATAATCTAATCTAGCTAATTCATTTTGTGAATTTGGTGTATAACAATTTACAAGATAAAAATCGTCATATTCCAAAGTGATAACTCTACCTTCTTTATCATGATAATCTACTCCCATGCCATAATTTACTTCGATAGGTTTAATCTTTGTGAATACTGCTGTTCCAGAATAGCCTTTCTTTTCAGCATAATTCCAGTATTGGTAATAATCTTCTAACTCTATACCAACCTGTCCTTGTTGGCATTTTGTTTCCTGAATACAAAAAATATCAGCATCAATAATATTAAAATCATTCATAAAGTTTTTTCCTAAAACAGCTCTAATTCCATTAACATTCCATGAAACTAATTTCAAATTGCTCATTGCAACCTCCTATAATTCCATTTTTAAATATAAAAAGCCTTAGTATTTATACTATCAAATGGAATTAAGCTTTGCAACAAACATATAAAATAAAAAAGGTAATAAAGCAAAACACCTTATTACCATAACTAAATATTTCTAAATTACAATTCGAATTTTCCTTTCATAACCACCTTCTTATTAACCATTGCAATTTTTCCTTTGGCAATTACATCTGTAATTTCTAGATTAGCATCTAGAACCACCAGATCAGCGTCTGCATTTTCAATAATAGCTCCCTTAAGGCCTTCTAAGCCTAATACGCGGGCAGGATTGGATGTAAAAAATTGGAGAGCCTGACCTAATGCCATCCCCTTGGTAACTAATATTTTCAGTAGCTGTATTAATGTATCAGAAGTTGAATATGTTAATCCAATAGTATTGCCTTTATCATCAAATCTAGGTTGACTTCCAAATGCATCACTAGATACAGTAATTAAGCTTTCATCTACTCCTTTATCTAGAATTTGCTCTATTTTTTCCGCTTCTTTTTCATTATCTTCAGCATTAAAACCAGCTGTAAAATCCATAGTTCCGCCAATCCTAGCAAATTCTATGCAATCATCAAGCAATTCTGGAGACCGCATATTTATATGAGTTGGAATTAATGTTTTCACTGGTAAATCTGATTCTTTTAAAGCCTCCAAAACTGGCAACAACCGCTTTTTACCAATACCCATATGCATAGTAACAATTCCTGCTTTCCCAGAAATCATTCCACCTCTTCTTGCTTCTGTAGCAAGACGTATTAACTCTTCAGATGTAATATTAGAGCTGCGATGATCAGATACTGCAATTTTTACACCTATGCAAAGGTCGATTAAATAAATATCTCTTTCAACTGATCCAGTTAAAGTAGTAGGAGGGTATGCATATGAGCCTGTTTCCATATAACAAGTAATACCGTCTTCATTTAATGATTTAGCCTTTGCATAAAGATTTTCAAGACTACGACTTACACCATCTGTACCTAAAAGTCCTAATACAGTAGTTACACCACAGCTAATAAAACCACTTATATTTGATTCAGGTACACGAGTCCCTGGACCACCTTCTCCACCTCCACCAATAATATGAACATGTTGGTCTATGAATCCAGGTATTAGAACCTTATCTTCCATGTTAATAGTTTGAATTAACTCATCATCTAAACTGGTTTCAATATTATCAGCAATTTTTTTGATTTTACTTCCTTCAACTAATACATCTTTTTTTCCCAAATACTTTGGAGCATATACATCAGCATTTTTAAATAAAATCATATTGTTCTCCTCTCTATGAAATTATGTTTATAATAAACATGGCAACAATTGCATTTAAAATACTAGTAGCAAATAATAAGCCTTTGTTTTTAACGTCAACTACAGCTAATAATCTCCCTGAATATTGTACCAGTGACCCCATTAAGAATATTGCCGGACTTAAAATAGCAAGATGAGTTCCTGTTAAGACACCTGATTCAAATAGCGCTCCAGCAACTCCAACACCACCACCCATTGATAGTAGACTAGCAAGTAGTACTGCTGAAGCCTCTCCTGGCAACCCAAATATCCCCATTACAGGAGAAAGAACAACACCAATAACATCCAATAATCCTGTAACATCGAGAATCTTAATAAGTACATAGGCCATAAGCACATTTGGAATTATACTATTAAATCCTATACTTAATCCACGACTAGCTCCATCAACAAATACACTTGTGATACCTTTCTTTTCATCCCTATTATCAGCAACAATCTCACTTCCTGCATCATCTGAACTTTTAACCTTTTCATCTTTAACCTTTTCTTTATTCTTTCTATTGAGAAAAAATCGAACAATATTTGCACCAAAGAATTTCATAATTAATATTAGTATAAAAGGAATCATCATAGAAATTCTTATAGCTGGACTTCCATCTACATTTGTAAGAGCCCAAAGGGCAGCTCCTGTTGAAAAGAAGTTAGTTATAGTTCCATCTGCTGAAAACATCCAGGCACTAAATACAGAAGCTTGATCTTCAGTTAAATCTCCATCATCCTTTAATACCTTAGTCATTGTAGCACTAGCATCAGTGCTTTGTAGTGAAGTAATCATAGCTAGACCAGAACTGCCTGGTATCCCAAGTAATGGCCTTAAAAGAGGTGTTAATAGCTTCTGAGAGGCTTTTATTGCTCCAAAATATTCTGCCACAGCTACAGCACCAATTGCCAACATTACTCCAGGAATAAGACCAAATGCAAATAAAAATCCTCCCTTTGCACCATCACCACCTGCTCCCTGAAAGTTTGAGGCCATTTCTCCTATTTCACCAAATACACCTGAAAGCGTGGTGTAATCAAAGAATGATAACCAATTTTCAAATCTTCCCATTATACCTGAAAAAAATACGATAATAAGCAATAATGAGATATATGCTCCTGGTCGTAGATTTTCTTGATTGTTTTCATTTTTATTTCTTGCATTTCCCATTAATAAACACAGCCTTTCATTATTATATAAATTAAAAAACACGAATACTTATAATAGTATTCGTGTTTTTTGATTTTTTATTACATTCCGAATTGCACTACAATAAAAAGTGCAATCATAACAACAATAAGAAATATTACAACAAGAGGCATAATAAATCTTAACCACTTGTTAAATGATACACCTGCAAGACCAAGGACCGCCATTGTTGTTCCGGAAGTTGGATTAAATAAATTGGTTAAGAAATCTCCCCATTGATATGCGCATACTGCAACTTGTCGGTCCATACCTACAATATCTGAAAGAGGTGACATCAGCGGCATAACTACTGCTGCTTGACCTGATCCAGATGGAATTAGGAAATTAAGTATCATATTAATTCCAAGCATTAACCAGCTTGAAACAGTATTACCTACAGAAGCAAGAGGTAGAGAAAGAGTATAAACTATTGTATGAATAATCTTTCCTTGATTTAAAATATAGGAAATTCCAGAAGCAAATCCTGTAATCAATCCAGCATAAACTACGCCTTTACATCCAGAAATAAAGGATTTAACCATTTGATTTGGGCCTATATTTCCAATAATGGCAGCTATGATTGCAATTGCAAACATAATACCACTCATATATTCAGTACCCCAACTATATTTCATTGTTCCATATGCATAAAATCCAAATCCAGCAAATAGAACTATTACAATGATAATATCTTTTGTAGTTAATTCTCCTTCTTCATCTTCTGCACTATTACTAAAGGCATTTTTACTAAATCCAGCTATACTCTTTGAAGGATCCTTACTTACACGCCTAGCATATCTCATAGTATATAATATTAATATAATAGTAGTAATTGTTGCCATAGCAGAACGAAAACCAAAACCAGATAAGACTGGCACCTCCGCTATTTTTTGTGCAAGTTGAACTGTAGTTGGATATATAGGAGAAGTTCCAAATCCAGTATATGTGGCTACGAAAATAATGGCAATAGCTACCATACCATCCATTCCAAGTTTTGTAGCAATCAATAAACCTAATGGAACAAATGCAACTACCCCATTAACAACTGCACCTACAGAACCTAAAACAGACATCATTATAATAATAATTGGAATTACCAAAAGGGATTTGTCTTTTAACTTTTGGATAATTGCTCTAACCAATCTATCAATTGCACCAGTATCATTGACAACTTGAAGAAACCCACTTACTAGAAAAAGCATATTAATAATGCTTGCACTATTATTCATACCTATAGGTATAGCTAGAAGAACATGTTCTATAGAAACAGGATTTTGTTCAATCCTATGATAGCTTGTAGGATCAGCAACCATAAGACCTGTTTGTGGATTCTCTATCATAATATATTCACCAGCAGGTACGACAAAAGTCATAACTGCAGCAATAAGGATAAAGATAGTAACTAAAACATAAGTGTCAGGAATTCTAAATTTTACCTTTCTTTTAGAACTCACTTTTTCACCTCCACTCGACCTTAGTCGATATATTGAGTAAAAGAATACTTCAATATTATATGGAGGTTTGAAAAATTCTATCCAAAATTAATCTTCAGATGCAAATTTTACTGCTGCTTTAGCTAATATTTCTGTAGGATCTACATTAGGATAATCAATATTAAACTTTTCAAAAGCTAAAGGTAATTCAGTACATGCTAAAACAACTGCTTCTGCTCCTTTGTCAAACATATCATCCAATACATCATAAAAATCCTTTATGTCTATATCATAATTTCCAGCTTTAACACCTTCATAAATTATCTTCATAATTGGTTTTTGTTGACTTTCTGAAGGTATTATATAATTTACTTCTTCCTCATCAAATGCTTTTTGATATATGCCTGATTGTAGAGTACCTTCTGTAGCAAGTATAGCAACTTTCTTATATTTACTTGCCTTAATTTCTTTTGCAGTTTCTTTAGGCATTTGTATCATTGGGATATTGACATATTTAATGAATTCATCATAAAAATAATGGGCTGTATTACATGGCATTATTAGTACATCTGCACCTATTAATTCCAATTTTATTGCAGAACTTACAAGTTGTGGTACTGGACTCTCGCCACCGTGAAGAACTGCTGCTGTACGATCTGGTATTTCTGTATTATTGTCAATATATACATGTATATGCTCTTGGTCCTTACTAGCACTTGTATTACTTATGATTTTATTAAACAAGTCACATGTTGCTAAAGCCCCCATACCACCTATAATTCCAACGCTTTTCATAAAAACCCCTCCTGTTTTTTATTGATATTCGTCTAGAAAGGACTGTTTCTTGCCGTCCTTTTCCCAGCCGATTATTGCATCCATATTTACATTTTCTGCTGCCTTAAATATATTGCTATCAACATTTTTAAAGTTTTCCTTTAAAGTCTCAATTAATTCCTTTATTTCATAACGCTTATTGCCTATTTTTTTAGCTGCTACCATACAAGCACAGTTAAGTGGCCAGATACCGCTACTCTGTATAAATCTTTGAATATATTGCTCTTCAATTAAATACATTGGTCTTATTAATTCCATGTTTTCAAAGTTTTTTGCCTTTAGCTTTGGCATCATAGTTTTAAAATTACCTGCACAAAGTATATTAAGCATCACTGTTTCTATAACATCATTATAATGATGGCCTAGTGCTAATTTATTGCAGCCTAATTCTTGAGCCTTACTATATAAAGCACCCCTTCTCATTCGTGCACACATATAGCATGGATAATCACTTGCTATCTTGTCAGCAACTTGAAATATATCTGCATCAAATATTTTTACAGGAATTTGTAGATATTCACAATTTTCCTCAAGTAATTGTCTTATTTCAGAATGATAACCAGGATCCATAGCAATATATTCTACTTGGAAATTTTGGTTCCCATGTTTGTGTAGTTCTTGAAAAAGCTTTGCCAATAATAAGCTGTCTTTGCCACCTGAAATTGCAATAGCTATTTTGTCTCCATCCTCTACTAATTGGTACTCCTTTATAGCTTTTACAAACTTGCTCCATATCTTTTTTCTATATGTCTTTATTATACTTCTCTCAATATCTTTAAGAGGCTTTCTTTCATTAAAGGGTACTAATACTTCACACCCTTCACCTGCTATTTTTGTTTTTTTATCTTCCATAAATATACACTCCATAACTAATATAACAATATTCTACCGTAATTATATTATACTACAAATAAACTCCATGGACTAATTATGAATATTAATGTTATAATAAGTTTACAAATATATATCGAATTAATTGCGAAGGAGTTAAATTAATGAAACTTGGAATAGTAGGCCTACCTAATGTAGGTAAAAGTACTCTTTTTAATGCTATAACACATGCAGGTGCAGAATCAGCAAATTATCCATTTTGTACCATAGAGCCAAATGTAGGAGTTGTAGCTGTACCAGATGAAAGACTAAATACACTTACTGAAATTAACAAATCTAAGAAAACAGTACCAACATCCATAGAGTTCTATGATATTGCAGGACTTGTTAAGGGAGCAAGTAAAGGGGAAGGATTAGGTAATAAATTCCTTGCTAACATACGTGAAGTTGAAGCAATCGTACATGTTGTAAGATGCTTTGAAAATTCAGATGTAGTTCATGTTGATGGAAATATAGATCCTATAAGGGATATTGAAACTATAAATATAGAATTAATGCTTTCTGATTTAGAGCTTTTGGAGAGAAGATTAGAAAGAACCCAAAAGGCAGCTAAAGGAGATAAATCTTTATTTGCCGAAATTGAACTTATTCAGAGAACTTTAAAAACAATTGAAGAAGGAAAATCCATTAGAACAATGTCTTTGACTGAGGAAGAAGAAGTCTTTATGAAATCCTATACTCTTCTAAGCTCAAAACCCATTATCTATGTAGCAAATATATCTGAAGATGATTTAGCAAATGGTGGTACAAATGATTATGCAGAAAAGGTAAATGAATTTGCAGCTTCAGAAGCTGCTGAATCTGTAGTCATTAGTGCTGAAATTGAAGAAGAAATTTCTCAGCTTGATGAGGAAGAAAGAAAAGAATTTTTAAGTGACTTAGGACTAGGCCAATCTGGTCTAGATAAATTAATCCAAGCAAGCTACTCTTTACTAGGTCTTATAAGCTTCTTAACTACAGGTGAACCAGAAACAAGAGCATGGACTATCAGAAAAGGAACCCTTGCACCACAGGCAGCCGGCAAAATCCACTCTGATATACAAAAAGGTTTCATCAGAGCAGAAGTTATAGCCTATGACGATTTAATGGCAGCAGGTGGAAGCCTTGCCACAGCAAAGGAAAAGGGACTACTTCGTATTGAAGGTAAAGAATATGAAATGAAAGACGGAGATGTAGTACATTTTAGATTTAATGTGTAGGAAGAAACCTATCAACCATATTTGAATAGTATGTATTTAAGATAAAAGAAGGCCTTGGAAATATCCAATGCCTTCTTCTATATTTTTAATAGTCTTATATTTCATAAAATTTCTTAAATGATTTATATACACCATAATGATCTTTTACTCCACCTAATTCTTTTATGGAATGCATCCCAAGTATAGGATTTCCTATATCTACTGATGAAATATCTAATTGTGCTGATGATATAGGGCCAATTGTTGATCCGCCTTTTTCATCTGACCTATTTACAAACTTTTGAACTTTTATGTTTTCAGATTTACAAATACTTTCATAAACAGCTATGCTCATACTGTCCGATGTATAGGCTTGATTTGCAGATATTTTTATTGCTGTTCCTTTATTGATAATTGGTTTATTTGTTGGATCGTTCTTATCAGGATAATTAGGATGTAGGGCATGTGCTTGGTCAGCTGAGATTATAAAGGAATTGGATAATGATCTATAGAAATCCTCTTTGTTTTTCCCTAATGAAATTGCAATCCTCTCTAATATGGTTCTTAGCATCGGACTTGCAGCTCCTTGTTTTGTTCTACTACCTACTTCTTCATTATCAAAGCAAGCTAATACATTAGTAGCTTTTCCCACCTTACTGTCTATAATTCCATTTAGTCCTGCATGAACCATCGCTAAATTATCTAACTTTCCTATGGATATGAATTCTTCATTAGCACCTATTAATGAACCTTTTTCAGTATTATATAAGAATAAGTCAAGCTCCATAATATCATCTGCATCTATTCCTATATTTTCAGCAACAATATTTATTAAATATTTGTCCTTTTTAAATTCCTCTCCTATTACTGTTAAAATAGGAAGAGTATCTGTCTGTGGATTTATATTTACTCCTTCATTTACCTTTCTATTCATATGTATTGCTAAACTTGGTATTATAACTATTGGCTTTTTTAAATCTACTAAAACTTCCTTTGGTTTCAATGTATTATCAGTTTTTATAGCTACTCTACCAGCAATTGATAAAGGTCTATCAAACCAAGTGCTTAATATTGGTCCGCCATATACTTCTGTATTAAGTTTTAGATAACTTTTTTCACTAATAATTTCTGGATTTGGTTTTATCCTAAAAGTTGGTGAATCAGTATGTGCTCCAACAAGCTTAAATCCATCCTCTTCTATATTTCCATTACCTATTACAAATGCAACTATTGCAGAACCATTTTTTATTACATAGTATTTTCCACTCTTTTCTAGATTCCACTTATCACTAAACGTAAGCTCCTTAAATCCATTATTATCAAGTGACTTTTTTACCTCATTTGTGGCATGAAACTGGCTAGGACTATTATCAATAAAATCAATCAAGTTATAAGCAAATTGTTTTTCCCTTACCATTATTTATCATCCTTTCTTTCTATGCTTATTATAAGTTAATACATCCAGAAATATTTCAAATATTTAATTTGATTTTATCATAAAGATAAAGGAAGACAAAATATAGGAAAAAATAGGGAAACAATTAAAAACGAACTAGCAATATAGTTAGTTCGTTTTTCTATCTTATTCTCTTATACTATCAAACATTTCATTCATTTGATCATAGGTCATAAATCCTGGAATTCGTTTTAATAAAACTCCATCTGGATCTACGAAATATGATGTGGGAAATCCACTGACTAAATAAGTTGCTGCTATTTTACCATCACCATCTAGTACAACTTCAAAATCATATCCACCTTCATTAATATAATCCTCAACTGTGGATTTATCTTCCATAACATCAACAGCTAAAACAACTAAATCATCATTATCATTATCAAATTTATATAAATCAGGCATTTCCATATTACAAATACCACACCAAGTAGCCCAAAAATTTATCAATACATATTTTCCTCTATAGTCAGACAATGATACTTCTTCATCATTTAAATTCAATAGGGTAAAATCTGGAGCCAATTGTTCTTTAGCTTCCTCTTTACTTGATTCTTCAGCAGTAGATTGGTCTGCTGATTCGGCTATTTCTTCTTGTTCTACAGCTAGCCCTTGTTCTACCTCCGAACCATTCTCTGTACTACAACTTACAAACAATACCATTATAGCAACAATTATTGATACTATTTTAATTTTCATTTACTCCTCCTTATCATAATAATATTCTGCTAATATTTATTACCTTATTAAAGAAAACTAAAAGTCCAAATATAATCATTATTAGACCTGCTATCTTTGGGAGATATAAAATAAACTTATCTGATTTACCTAGTAATTTATTAAAAACATTAGTAAAAAGGGCAGTTAAAATAAATGGAACTGCCATGCCTATTGAATATACTAGTAATAGTAACACTCCGCTAGCTAGTGTATCCGATCCTCCAGCATATATGAGAATCGAAGCTAAAACAGGTCCAAAACATGGTGTCCAACCTGCTGCAAAAGCCATTCCCATAAGCATTGAACCAAACCAGTTTGTAACATTTTTAGGAGCTGCAACACTTTTAGAAAAGCTAGGAAATTTTAGATTCAATATGCCTATCATGTTTAATCCAAAGATGATTATTATAATACCGCTTATTTTTGAAAACAACCCTCTATTTCTTACAAATACTTTACCTAAAATTGTAGCAGTTGAACCCATGATAATAAATATTATGGTAAATCCTATTACAAATGCCAATGTTCTAGTAAGAGCTAACTTTCGTTTCTTAATAAGATCTTCTTCAACTTCAACTCCAGTAATATACATTATATATGCTGGAATCATAGGCAGTATACATGGAGAAAAAAAGGATATGAATCCTGCCCCAAAGGCTAATGGTATGGATACATCCATTCCAAACATAAAACACCTCCTAAATATAAACAACAACATAGATACCCTGCTAGGGTATTAAATTATGTTATTTATTAATACCCTATTTCATTCTTTTTAATAGTTTATTTTAAGAAAAATTATTAATTCAATTAAAAATGGAAAAAACCCTCAAA
>JAQVYQ010000056.1 GCA_028708575.1 Tissierellia bacterium | reverse complement strand
ATTAAAAGTATCAGGAACCGCAGAATTTAAACTGATGTCAAAGATGATCAAATAAAATATTATTAAATATTAGTAATTCTAAGCTAATATAAATTTAGGATACCAAAACTGGTATCCTAAATTTATATTAAAATTCATTTATAAAATCTACAGCGTATTGTGCGTATAATGCTGCTCCTACTGGAAGAGCATCTTCATCAATATCAAATTTTGGGTGATGATGAGGATATATAATTCCTTTTTCTTTGTTTCCTGCTCCAATATGCAAATATAATCCAGGAGCTTTTTCTAAGAAGTAGGAGAAATCTTCACTGCCAGTAGAGCGAGGTAATTCAACTACATAATCTTCATCTACAAGTTTTTTTATAGTATTTAATGAAAAATCAACATGTGTACCTACATTTACAACAGATGATGTTTGAGTAGGGTATTTTATAGTCATTTCAGTGCGATAAGCATCACTTACACTTTTTGCAACTCTTTCAAGTGCAGCTTTTATAATGTCCCGTACATTTTTATTGTAGGTTCTTATGGTGCCTTCAATTAATGCAGAATCTGGAATAATATTATGTCTAGTCCCAGAATTTACAATGCCAAAAGTTAAAACACCAAATTCATCAGGTGATATTTCTCTGCTTATAATATGTTGTGCATCTGTTACTAAAGCACAGGCAGCTACTAATGGGTCTACTGATAGGTGTGGGCTTGAACCATGGCCACCTTTTCCTTGTAATTTAATAACAAAAGAATCAGCAGAAGACATACTGGCACCATATGAATATCCGACTTTACCAGATTCTAATGTACTCATTAAATGTATGCCTAAAATAGAATCAACATCTTCTAAGAAATTCTTTTCAGCTAACATTTTTTTAGCACCAGCTATTGATTCTTCTGCTGGTTGGAATATGAGCAATACTGTTCCATTTAATTTATCAATATTTTCATATAAAATACGTCCAGCAGTAATTAGCATTGCCGTATGACCATCATGACCGCAAGCATGATTAAGTCCAGGATTTTTAGATTTGTAAGATACTTCTTTTAAGTCATCTAATTCTAATGCATCTATATCTGCGCGAAGTGCGACTTTTTTCCCGTCTTTATTGCCTTCTATTGTTGCAACAATACCAGTTTCTCCTACTATTTCATAAGGAATTCCGATTGATTTTAATTCTCTTTCTATTCTTTTTACTGTTTCAAATTCATTTAATGCTGCTTCAGGATTTGAATGAAATTCTCTTCTTAAATCCACAGTATAATTTTTATACACTATAGCTTGATCTTTAATATTCATGTACCTTCCTCCTTAGTCTGATTAATATGAAATTACTCGGGACAATTGATAGATATTAATATTAAAATAGTATCATTGAAAAATATAAGATACAAGTGTTAATTGCTGTATTTATGGATAAAATATGATTTGTTGTTAAAACAAGAATAATATGATATTCTATTTAGGTGTTTTAAAATTCAAGGTTACAAAATAGAAGTAAGGTATTCATTTATCTAAATGATTACTTGACAGGAAGTGGTGTATGATATGAAAAATCAATTAACAGCTGATGAGAAATTTAAATGGATGACCGAATCACCTGTAGAAAAACTAGTTATAACTTTAGCAGTACCAACGATTATTAGTATGCTGACATCTTCAATATATAATATGGCAGATACTTTTTTTGTTAGTCAAATAAGCACAAGTGCATCAGGGGCTGTGGGAGTTGCTTTTCCACTTATGATGCTTATACAAGCCATAGGTTTTACTTTGGGAATGGGTTCAGGAAACTATATTTCTAGACTCCTTGGACAAAAGAATAGGGATTACTCAACCAAAGTACTTGCTACAGGGTTTTTTACTTCTTTTATAGTAGCGGCTATACTAGGTATCCTGGGACTTATATTTATAGATCCATTAGTTTATGCTTTAGGGGCTACAGAAACTATTGCTCCCCATGCTAAAGCATATATTCGATATATTTTAATAGGCATGCCTTTTATGACAGCTTCTTTTGTTTTAAACGGAACACTTCGTTTTCAAGGAAGTGCTTTTTATGCAATGATAGGTATTACTATTGGCGGTATCATTAATATAATTTTGGATCCTATATTTATTTTTAAATTGAATATGGGAACTGGCGGGGCTGCATTAGCCACAATTATTAGCCAATTTATTAGCTTTTGGATATTAGTTTTTAATTCTAATAGTAGTTCTAATATTAGAATTAAGTTTAAAAACTTTACACCTGAGTGGGAGATGTATAGAGAAATACTTAGAGCTGGCTTACCATCTTTCTATCGTCAGGCACTTGGTAGTGTGGCTATGATTTTTCTTAACTTTAGTGCTGGTGTATATGGAGATGCTGCAATTGCTGCAATGTCGATTGTAGGTAGGATTATCTTTTTTGCAATATCAGCTATGCTGGGCATAGGTCAAGGATTTCAACCAGTATGTGGTTTTAATTATGGTGCTAAATTATATGATAGAGTATTAAAAGCATTTTATTTTACTGCTAAAATTTCTATTATAATATTATTAGCAGTTGGTTTGATTGGTGTCATAGGAGCAGAATCAATAGTTACATTTTTTAGAAAAGAAGATTTAGAGGTTATAGAAATTGGGACAAGAGCATTAAGATACCAATCTATGACATTACCACTATCTGCATGGATAATAATGACAAATATGTTAGTTCAAATAATAGGTAAAAGTAGGGAAGCATCAATAATAGCAGTGGCACGTCAAGGCCTGTTTTTTATTCCAGCAGTATTAATTCTACCAAGAATAATAGGAATTTTAGGATTACAACTTAGCCAACCTATAGCAGATATATTTACGTTTTTATTAGCATTATTTATTAGTAAGAATGTATTAAATGAATTAAAAAGCCTACAAAAGGAACAGTAAATTTATATCAGATAAGCATGAATTAGTATTAGATGACTAATAGATAACAAGGATAAGCAAATTTTGCTTATCCTTGTTAATTTCAATTATTTCAATTTATTTATTGCAATGCTCTAATATTATTTCAAGAAAAGCATCTCCATAGCTTTCAAATTTCTTTTGACCAACACCTTTTATATTAAGCATATTTTCCTTATTCTGTGGAAAGTAAGATGCCATTTCTTTAATAGTTGAATCATGAAATATCATAAATGGTGCAATACTCTTTTCTTGAGATAATATATATCTTAATTTTCTGAGCTTTTCATATAGTTCTTCATCAAAACATTCAGGTAGATCTTTTTTATCAAATTTCTTGCTATGAGAAGCTTTCGTTTCTAGGAGATCCTTCTTATGAAATACTTTTTCCAATCCTTTTAGCACTAGACCTGATTTGTTAGTAAGTTTTAAAACAGGAAACTTATCTGCAGTTATTTGAATATATCCCATTGATATTAATGTCATTATTATTTCTCTAAGTGTATTCTCAGAGTATTCCTTCATTATTCCATAAGTTGATACATTATCTAAGCTCAAGTTTAAAACTTTTTTGTTTTTTGAGCCACGAAGTATTTGAATAATAATAGTCATTCCATATCTTTCCTGAACTCTAAAGATACATGACAATATTTTCTGAGACTCTAAAGTTATATCAACCATTTCTGATTTATTCAAGCAATTCCCACAATTATTACAATTTGATTCTTTACTTATTTCTCCAAAATATTCTAATATCATATTTCGTAAGCAGTCATTTGTATTGCAATAGTCTACTAAGTATTGTAGGTTTTCATATAGGTTATTTTCTCTTTGCTCTGAAAATGTACTGTTTTGTATCAATAGTTTTTGCTTAACTATATCAGATGGGGAATACAATATAGTACAATAGCTAGGTTCACCGTCACGTCCTGCTCTTCCTGCCTCTTGATAGTAAGCTTCCATATTTTGAGGCATATTGTAGTGAATAACAAATCTTACATCAGGCTTGTCTATACCCATTCCAAACGCATTTGTTGCCACGATAATTTGCACATTATTAAAGATAAAGTCATCTTGGTTTTTTTGACGTAAATTAGAATTCATTCCCCCATGGTATGCAACTGCTTTAAATCCTTGACTATTTAATTTTTCTGCAACAGATTCTACCGCTTTTCTAGTAGCACAATATATTATTCCTGATTGATCTTTAAAATTGTTATTTAGATTATCAATTACATATTGAATTTTATCGCTTACCTTAACAACTTGATAGAATAGATTTGGTCTATCAAAGCCTATTATTGATTTTATAGGTTTTTTAAGTTCTAATAATTGTTCGATTTCTTCAACAATCAATTTTGTTGCAGTTGCAGTATAAGCTCCAACTATAGGTCTGCTAGGTAGGGAATTAATAAACTTTGGAATTTCAGTATAAGATGGTCTAAAGTCATGACCCCATTGGCTAATACAATGAGCTTCATCAATAGCTATCATTGAAATTTCAATGTTTGATATTAAGCTTGTAAAAGAATATGTATTTAATCTTTCAGGTGCTATATAAATGATTTTATATTTACCTTTTCTTATATCTTGGAGCCTAAGATTCAAGTCCTTATCATCTATGGAACTATTGATAAAGGTGCCAGGAATACCTATTTCATTTAGAGAATCTATTTGATCTTTCATAAGGGATATTAATGGAGAAATAACTAAGGTAATGCCGTCTAAAAATATGGCAGGCAGTTGGTAGCATAGAGATTTACCACCGCCAGTAGGCATTATTCCTAGTGCGTCTTTACCTTCTAGAACAGCTTTAATTAATTTTTCCTGACCTTCTTTAAATTCATCATATCCAAAATAGGTTTTCAAAGCCTTATATACATCCAAGTAATCACATCCTTATTAATAGTATACAAGATTAGCTAATAAGTTTCATTACTAAATATTTTTTATCTGCAATATTAGGAGAAAAAATGGAAGTCAAATTTGACTTCCAAAGAATTATGCTTAATATAAGCTAGGATTATATTAAGCTGTCAGTTGTTGGTTCTTATTAAAGAACTCTTTATATGCTAAAAAAGAAGCTATATAAGATGAAATACTAGTTGTTGCAACAAGCATAAATGTAACCATTATTTGATACATTATAGCTGTTAAAGGCATTGTACCTGCAAACATTAATCCAGACATCATTCCTGGCAATGTGACTATCCCTAATGTTTTGGCAGAATCAAGGGCTGGTTGCATTCCTAGTTTTATTGCTTCTCTTAATATTGAAGTAGCTGCTTGCTTGGGGCTTGCTCCCAATGAGAGCTTTTCAAGAATTTGTTGTCTTTGATCTCTGAATAGATTGTTTAAATTTCTATAGCATAATCCTATAGTTGTCATTGCATTCCCACATATCATGCCTGTTATAGGTACAACTTGAGATGGAATAAATTTAACAGAACCAGAAATTAATAATATACCAAGTGAAAGCAGCACAGAAGTAAATATTGAAATCATGGATATTTTTAATGAATTAGATATATTATTGCTTCGTTTATGGGCGTTCCAGGAAGCATTAAATGCTATAACCAGTACCATTGAAGAGGTGATAATTGCGTTATTTGCTTCGAATAAATATGTTAATAAATATCCAATAATTGCTAGTTGGATTACAGCACGGGTAATGCTATATATAATTTCTTTCCATGTACCAAGGTTTTCTCTGTATGATATAAACATACCGATTAGGACTAAGCTAAAGGATAGTATTAAGGTGAAAGGTGCTATTTGTAAATCCATTCTATTCAACCTCCTGTAACTCTAATTTACCGTCTTGAATACTAATGATTTTGTCACCTAATTTTGAATCATCTTCATTATGACTTACCATCAATATAGTCATATTTGAATTAGCCTTTATATTACATAACCAATTCCAAATAATATCACGATTTTCTGCATCTAGAGCACTTGTGATTTCATCAAGTAAAAGTACTTTAGGCTGAAACAACACATTTCTTATGACTGCAATTCTTTGCTTTTCTCCACCGGATAATGTATTGATTTTTTTGTCCAAATAGTCTGCAGGCAAATTAACTTCCTCTAAATATTTAATGGATTTTTCCTTATGGAATTCCATATTTCTTATTTCATATGGAAAAGAAAGATTATCTTTTACGGTTTTACCAAACAAAACAGGTGCTTGAAAACAGTAAGAAACTTCTTTCCTATAATCAGAAGAATTATATTCTTCTATTGGCTTGCCGTTAAAATATAAATTCCCACTTGTTTTGGATATAATATTTGCTATAATTTTAAGCAAAGTACTTTTCCCACTACCTGAGGGACCTACTATGGAGACAAATTCTCCTTCTTGTATTTTTAGATTTATAGAATCTAGGATTTGCTTGTTCTGAGCAAAAAAGCCTAGATTTTCTATTTTCAATATTTCTATTATAATCACATCCTAATTATAAAATTAAAACAATATATTATTATATCTTCAATACATAAGAAGAGACTACTAATGGTAGTCTCCAAATATTATTTTACTTTAAACTATTTAAATAGTCATTAACGGCTAGAGCAGTAGTCGCACCTTCTCCAGCGGATATAATAATTTGGTTGTAAGGTGAATCTGTAATATCTCCAGCTGCAAATATGCCTTTTACATTAGTTGCTCCAAACTTATCGACTATAATTTCCCCCTTGCTATTTAGATGGATTAAATCTTTAAATGGAGAACTATTAGGGAGATTTCCTATCTCTACAAATATTCCACTAGCAGGTATAGTATATGATTGGTTTTCATCTTTGTCTAGGACATTGATTCCTGTCATCATTTTATCTCCTGTAATTTCTTGAATTTGTGTATTCAACTTAAATTTTACATTTTCTGATTTTTCTAGTATGTCTAACAATATCTTATCCGCTCTAAATTGGCTACGATGTACTACTGTTACAGTTTTGGCTATTTTAGACAAGTCAATTGCAGCTTCAATAGCTGTATTTCCACCACCAGAAACAATTATATCTTCTCCTGCAAAGAGAGGACCATCACATATTGCACAGTAAGCAACGCCTTTACCAGAATATTCGGCTTCGCCAGGAACGTTTAGTTTTCTTGGTTTGCTACCTGTAGCAATAATAATAGATTTAGCTTTAAAAGTACCCTCGTCAGTTAATATTTCTTTAACATTAGTTGAGTCAGACATCTTGATATCTTCTACAGTTATAAATTCTCCAATAGGTATGTTTAATTCCTTTACATGTTCTACAAACTTTTCTATTAATCCCATTCCACTTATTGCAGGTATTCCTAAATAATTCTCAACTGTTGAAGTATCAATTACTTGACCACCAATATCTTTTGCAATGATACCTACATTCCAACCTTTTCTTTTTAAATATAAAGCAGAATTCAATCCTGCTGGACCACCACCGACTATTAAAACATCATATGTCATATCTTTATCTAATTTAGAATTATCCATAACTACCTCCTAAGTTTTCTATACCTTAATATATCATATATATTAATAATACCCACATAATCCATAATTAAAAGTTTATACAATTCAAATTATTTTATTTTTTATTAAAAAAGCCTTGACAGTATTAATGTACTAGTGTATTATACAATTAATACAGTGAAACAATGGAGGTGTGAAAATGAATTTCGATAATAATCTTCCTATATATGTTCAAATTGGGGATTATCTCAAGAAGCAAATAATATCTGGCAAACTAAAGGAGGGGGGAAAATTGCCATCTGTTAGAGATACTGCAAAGGAATTAAAAGTAAATCCAAATACAGTTCAAAGAAGCTATCAAGAGTTAGAAAGAGAAAGTCTAGTTTTTACTCAAAGGGGAATGGGAACATTTGTTACAGAGGATAAGGATATAATAAAGAATTTGAAGAAAGGCTATGGCAATGATATAATAAAAAAATTTATGGAGGATATGAAGACTTTGGGATTTAATTCATCTGACATAATTGAATTAATAAATGATATGGTAAAGGAGGAAAAAGATGTATAATACTGATAATATAGTTGAGATTAAAAATCTAACTAAGAGATATGGTAATAAATCTGCACTTAATGGTTTAAATTTAAGCATACAAAAGGGTCAAATAGTCGGAATTCTCGGACCTAATGGTAGTGGTAAAACAACTCTTATAAAAATACTAGCAGGTATATTAAGAAAAACAAGTGGTGAAGTAATTATAGATAGTCATAATCCAGGAATTGACACAAAAGCAATAGTATCTTATTTACCAGATAGAAATTTTCTATATGAATGGATGAAAATTCAAGATGCTTTAGATATGTTTAAAGATTTTTATGATGATTTTGATGAAGGAAAAGCTGATGAACTTTTAAAATTTATGAAGCTTGAAAAGGATATGAGAATAGACGGTTTATCAAAAGGAATGAAAGAGAAATTAAATTTGACATTAGTCTTATCAAGAAAAGCAAAACTTTATATATTAGATGAACCAATTGCAGGAGTAGATCCAGTAGCTAGAGATCAAATATTAGATGCAATAATTAATAATTATGAAGAAAATAGTTCTATGCTTATAACTACTCACTTAGTAAGGGATATGGAGAAAATGTTTGATGAAGTTGCTTTTATTAGTGAAGGACAAATAATACTAGAAGGAAATGCAGAGGGATTAAGAGAAGAAAAGTCTATGCAAATAGATGATTTATACAAAGAGATTTTTGGATAGGAGGGGTATTATGCGAAAGTATATGAAATATGAATTAAAAGGAACTTATAGATTTATGTTAGCTATAATATTAGTAGTTTTAGTTGCAACAAGTGGAATACAAATATATACAAGTAATATGCTAGATCAACCATCTGCACCTGGTGGAATATTTATGGCTTTAATGGGATTTGCTGTGTTTGGAGCTTTTATAGCTTCAATATTTTATTTAATAGGAAATTTTAGAAAAGAACTTTATGAAGACAGAGGTTATTTGACATTTACATTGCCACTTTCAGGTAATCAAATACTTGGTGCAAAGACAATAATAGCATTGATGTGGTCAGCATTATTAGTAATTAGTTTTCTAGTATATAATATTTTATTAGCTAGAATTTTACACGGAGAAGTTATTTTTACAGTAATTAGAGAAGGATTTCAATATATCTCTAGTCTAAATTTAGATACAGCATTGACAGTTTATCTCATAGTATTTATATTTTCAGTTATTACTACATTATTGCTGATTTATTTTTCAATAGCACTTAGTAGAGTAACCATAGGAAATAAAAAAATCGGTAGTATTTGGGTAATTGTTTTTTTAGTGCTTAATTCACTAATTGGTCTTTTAAGTATTAAAGTTGCAGAGCTAATACCTTTTTATATTGATATAAGCAATTTTAGTATAATTACAGAAAGTGATTTCGTAAGAAATTTAGGTAATATTGAAAGTCATA
The DNA here is from genome assembly GCA_028708575.1 of Tissierellia bacterium. Taxonomy (GTDB): domain Bacteria; phylum Bacillota; class Clostridia; order Tissierellales; family Tissierellaceae; genus UBA3583. The sequence goes on along the minus strand of JAQVYQ010000056.1, from coordinate 2,869 downwards.
TTGTGGGTAACTATCCAGGAATGGCAATATTTACATCTGATATGTTTGCCTTAAATGTAGGTTTCATATTATTTAATATCTTAGTTGCTATAGGAATCTACATGGGAACATCATATCTAATTGAAAAGAAAGTTGATTTATAGAAAAAAATGTTGGTTAAAGATCACCTTTGACTTATTAATATGTTTGTAGGGCTAGCTTTGCTAGTCCGTTTTTTTGTTTGTTTTACATATGATTTATTTTGGCAAAAAAGAAATACAAGTTGAAAATTTAATAATTTAAAAATATTTATATTTGGGAACGTTAACCTTTGAAAGTTGAGATTTTTATTAAATTTGTTATGGTATAATATATTTAAGATTTTTGATAGGAGATGATATATTGTTTAGGGAGAAACTTCTTAAGGATGTAGAATTCATAGTGGAAATGGATAAATTAAAGACCATAAAAAGGAAAACAAAAATTATTGGGCAAGATAAACAAGAAGATGATGCAGAACATTCATGGCACATATCATTAATGGCTATGATTCTTGCAGAATACACTAATGAAAAAGTAGATTTATTAAAAGTAATAAAAATGCTACTGATTCATGATTTAGTTGAGATATATGCAGGAGATACGTTTTGCTATGACAAAGAAGGCAATGAGAATAAAAGAGAAAGGGAATTGGCTGCTGCTGAAAAATTATATGCTTTGCTAGATAGGCAAAGGGCAGATGAGCTAAGGGATCTTTGGGATGAGTTTGAAGCAATGGAGACACCAGAATCTTTATTTGCTAATTCCATGGATAGATTACAGCCTATGATAATGAATTTCAAGAATGATGGTGGGACCTGGAAAGAATATGACATCTCAAAATCTGAAATCTACCAAAGAATAGCGCCTGTAAAAGCTTCTTCAGATGAATTATGGTGCTATGTGAATTTTATGATTGAAGATGCCTTTCAAAAGGGATTAATAAATAAAAGATAGTTATGAATTTGTTAAAAGTGTTTGAATAGGTTTAATATCAAACACTTTTTTAGTATAGAATAGTCAGGGTGGTTATATGTTAGATATAGTGCTATTAGGAAGTGGTGGTGGCATGCCTATGCCAAATAGGCATTTATCATCTTTATTAATAAAATATATGGGAAGAAAGGTTTTATTCGATTGTGGCGAGGGATGTCAAGTGGCTATGAGAAAGGTTAAATCAGGATTTAAGACTATAGACATTATCTGTATAAGCCATATACACGGAGACCATATTTTCGGCTTACCAGGCCTTTTATCAACTATAGGAAACAGTGAAAGAACTGCACCTATAACTATAATAGGACCTGTAGGTATTTCAAATGTTATTAAGGGAATGCTGGTATCAATTGCATATCTTCCATATGATATACATATTATTGAAGATCCCAAGTCACCTATTATATTAAATAGTACGAATGACGGATTAGAAGTTGTTGAATCTGATGATTTATTTGGTAAAAACATAATTTTAAACACTTTGGAATTAGACCATTCAGCTCCCTGTCTGGGTTATAATTTGCTGATACCAAGACAGCCTAAATTTTTACCTGAGAAAGCACTTGAAGAAGGAATACCAAAAGAATTATGGAGTCTATTACAAAAAGGGGAAAGCATACAATATAATGAGAAATATTATGAGTCAGATAGGTTTTTAGGAGAGGAAAGAAAGGGGATAAAGATTAGTTTTATTACTGATACACGACCTTTAAGAGAAATAATTGATTTTATAGATGTAAGTGATTTGTTCATTTGTGAAGGGACCTATGGGGATAATGATGATTTAGATAAGGCTATATTAAATAAGCATATGACATTTAAAGAAGCAGCAGAGCTTGCTAAACTTGGTAATGTAAAAGAGCTTCTCTTAACTCATTTTAGTACAGCCATGGACAATCCTGAGGAATATTTAGATGGAATAGAAGATATATTCAACAAATCAATTATTGGATATGATGGATTTTCTAAAAGTATAACATATACAAATTAAGATATTCATAAAGGCTAAAAAGGAAGCGATATCTTATGACCGGCTTAGGATAATAGAATTCCGCTCACTATTTGGCTCCACTCCATTCTATTATCATAAGCCTTTGGTTCTTAACTCTTAGTTCTTAGTTCTTCACTCTTCACTTTCTTCTTACGCAATCTCTTCTTCTAATTTAGCCTTGTAAATAGCTAATAACTCTTCTTCAGTTACATCAGAACTTCTTCTATCTAATGCTATGTCGCCTTTATCTAGCATTATTATTCTATCTGAATGTTCTATAGCATCTTTCATATTGTGTGATATCATAATTGTGGTTATTTTATACTTGTTTAACAATTCCTTTGTCTTTCTCATAACTACATGAGATGTCTTTGGGTCTAGAGCTGCAGTATGCTCATCAAGTAGTAATAAATCAGGATGTTTCATAGCTGCCATCAAAAGTGACAAGGATTGTCTTTGACCTCCTGAAAGGAATTTTACTCTTGTATTTAATTTGTTTTCTAATCCTAAGCCTAATGTTTTTAGTATTTCTTCATAGTTTTCAATATTGTCTTTTCTGATTAATTTTCTTAGTCCAAATTTTTCGCCTTTTTTATCTGATAAAGACATATTCTCCAATATTGTAAGAGCAGGGGAGACTCCTAATGATGGATCTTGATATACTCTTCCAATATGAATTGCTCTTTCTTCCTCTTTTAATTTACTAATATCTTCTCCATTTAATAATATTTCACCCTTATCTATTGGGAGGCTTCCAGCTATCATATTAAGGAGAGTACTTTTTCCACATCCATTTGAACCTATTATTGCAGTGCATTTGTGTTCTTCTATATTAAGATTAAATCTATTAAAAAGGTTTATTTC
>JAQVYQ010000103.1 GCA_028708575.1 Tissierellia bacterium | reverse complement strand
AAGTGCTGGAACTATAATCATTCCACCACCTGAACCAAATAGACCGTTGATTATTCCTGTAATTAAACCTAAGGTTATCAATTTAAAACTATTGTTTTTCATAACATACTCCTATAAGATAGTATTAAGACTTCTAATTATTAATTTGGCCAAATGTAATTAAGATATACATATATGAATAAACAGTTATAAATAGAATAAAAAGCATTGGTATATTTGTTGAATTGTGTTAAAATATTTAAGGCAATATAATAAAGGAGTGGAATATATGTCTGGACATTCCAAATGGAATAATATAAAAAATAAAAAAGGTAAAGCTGATGTAAAACGTGCTAAAGAATTCACTAAATTAGGAAGATATATTTCTGTAGCAGCTAGAGAAGGCGGTTCAGATCCTGAATATAATGCAGCTCTAAAATCTGCAATAGAAAAAGCTAAAGCGGGAAATATGCCTAATGACAATATTGAGAGGGCTGTAAAAAAAGGTGCTGGTGACCTTGGTGGCGCCATGTATGAAGAGATATTGTATGAAGGCTACGGACCATCAGGAGTAGCTATTATAGTTTCTTGTTTAACAGACAATAGAAATAGGACTGCATCTGATGTTAGACATGCATTTGACAAGTACGGTGGGAATTTAGGAACAAATGGTTCAGTTTTATTTATGTTTGATAGAAAAGGTGTAATTGGAATTGAAAGAGAAGATTCAATAGAAGAAGATGAGCTTGCCATGGAAGCAATAGATTTAGGTGCAGAAGATATTGAGTCAGATGAAGTTGGATTTGAAGTAACTACAAGTGTAGAAGATTTCAACTCAGTTCGTGATGGATTATCAGAAGCTGGATATAATTTTGCAATGGCAGAATTAAGCTATATTCCTCAAAATACAGTAACATTGACAGATGAAGATGATATAATCAATATGAACAAGATGATAGATTTACTTGAAGACAATGATGACGTCCAAGATGTTTATCACAACTGGGATATTCCAGAGGAAGAATAGAAAAGCATTGTATAATTTATTCTTATAATTCCATAATAATACTACTAACAATTTTAGGAGGGTTATTTTATGGAAGGTCAAGAAAATTTCGAACACATCAAAGAGAGATTTATTACAGCGGATTTGGATGACAAAGTAAAGATTTATACAAGTGTACAAGGATTATCAGTGGATCAGTATAAAGAATTATTAAAATATTTTCCCATTAAGCATTTAGTAACTTTAGAAAAGGCCATGAGTTAAAGGATGGAGAATTACTTCATCCTTTTTAATTTAATAATCTAGAGGGGGATATAATTGAAAAGGTTATTAGCAATTTTATTAATTATAACTATTTCTGTGACTATACTTATTTCATCTATTGAAAACAATACATATAATAAAGACTATTACATAAAATCATTTCAAGAAAATGGGGTAGTTGAAGTAACAGGAAAAAGCATAAGTGAATTGGGAACTATAGTCGATAGCACTATTGAATATCTTAAGGGAAATGGATATGATGAGTTATTAATACCATTTTTCAATGATAGAGAAGTAGCCCATATGAGAGATGTGCAAGATCTTTTTGATATTGCTAGAACAATAAAATATATAACGTTAGTATCCTCTATTATTCTAATTGCCTATTTTGCTATTAGTGAAGGAACAAAAAAAGCTGGAAGGAAATTGTTCTTTGGACTATTTGCAAATCATATAATAATTATTTTGATGTCTATAATTATATATGTAGACTTCAGTAGATTTTGGACGTTTTTCCATCATATATTTTTCGTTAATGATCTATGGTTACTAAATCCTAAAACGGATTTAATGATTCAGATGCTTCCAGAACCATTTTTCAGTGGAATAATTATTAAGATAGTATTATCTTTTTTCATAAATTTGTCAATACTACAATTAGCAGGTGTTTATTTTATGAAAAGAGGTAAAGGAAAATGGGAAATAGAGAAAAAGTTAAGGAAAGATATTTGAAGTTAAAAGAAAAATCTATTATACAAGATTATTATTCTCGTGAAATTTATAAGGGGAAAACATATAGAGCAGTGAATTTAGATAAAATAGCTTCAGTTATACTATTGCTTTTATTATTTAATATTATTATATTATCTTTAATAGAATCTATTATTATATCTATGTTTATAAGCCTAATACTAATAATCTTGATTTGTAAGGCCTTCATCGCTACAAGAGACCATAAAATTGATAAAAAAATACAAGGTATAAACGAAGATTTAAAGAGTAAAAGGGTTATTAGAGAGCTTTCTCAGATGAATAGGCAGGAATTTATTAATTATTCCAAAGAATTATTAGAAAAGTATTATTTAAGTGAATTTGTATATGGTGAAGATGGGATTGATTTGATTGGGGAAATTAATAATAAATCCTATGGAGTAAAGTGTATCAAATCGACTGTAAATGATAGGATTATTGGTAAGAAAGTAGAAGAATTTCATAATTATATAAATTATCTTGATTACGATGAAGGTATAATAATTACTAATTCATATTTTGAAGATGAAACAAGAGAAAAGACTTCATTAATACTATTTGATTTTAAGGATTTTAAGGATATATTAAAAAGCATAGATGAATATCCTTCTGATGAAGTAATAAATAATTATATTAAATATAGACATGATGATAATAAAAAGACTTTTCAAGCACAAATGAAAGTGTTTAGTCTTAAAAAGATTATAAGATTATATTTTTGTTCCATGATTCTATACCTTATTTCGTATTTTGTAAGATTTACAATCTATTATAGAATAGTAGCAGTAATCATATTTTGCATATCTACGATTATAGGTGGAATGAAGATAGCTGAATACGTAAAACAAAATAGTAAAATGCCTTTACATAAATAAGAATTAAGACTATAATAGCAGTAACAATATTCATAGCTTGACAGAGTAGGTAAAGAGCGTCAAGTGTTAAGGGATGGGAAGTTGCCTTTAA
>JAQVYQ010000008.1:43623-47541 GCA_028708575.1 Tissierellia bacterium | reverse complement strand
ATAGTAGCGATTAGCTTTATTAAATTATATCACAATAGTAATAACAATTCAAACATTAGTTCTTTTTTTAAAAACCTATTGACATAGAACGGATGTTTGCATATAATATATTTATAGAACAAACGTTTAGAACTGATGTTTAAAAATATTAAATATGTGAGGTATAGATATGAAAAGTAAAAAATATGTAATAGTAAACAATAGAAGGTTTTTTATATTTATAACAATTGTATTAGTATTTATAGTGATGATTATATCTTTATTAGTTACTTTTCCAAGAGCCCATAGTATCGTGTATATTCCTAAGTATAAAGATTACTATGTTTCATATGGTGATAATTTATGGGATATATCGCTGGAATATATGCCAAAGGATTATGATGTCAGAAAAATGGTATACGAAATAAAGGAACTAAACGATTTGGAAACAAGTGAAATATTTCATGGTGATGTTCTAAAGATTCCAATATATGATTAATAGCATATATAAGAGCATTAATAGATTTATTAATGCTCTTATATTTCATAGGACTAGTAATAGAAGCGTGTAATATTGATAGCTTACCAATAGAGTTCAGATATAAATTATTTTTTAATACTTCTATTAGCAAGGGGATTGCTGTTTATTGCACTTCTTAATCTGTCATCGTCAATATGAGTATAGATTTGTGTAGTTGATACTGATACATGTCCTAGAATCTCCTGTAATGCTCTTATATCTACATTACCGTATTTATACATTAATGTGGCTGCTGTATGTCTTAATTTATGTGTGGAATAAACACTTGTATCCAAACCGGATTTATCTAAGTATCTATCGATCATATGCTGTATAGCACGATTGCTCATTCTGTTTTTCCTTTTACTAAGAAATAGAGCTTTTTCATCATTATTATGTATAACAGGGCGAACTCCTAAATAATCTTTTATTGCATCAATACATGATTTATTTAGAAATACAGTACGTTCTTTGTTTCCTTTACCAATTACACTTAAAGTGTCATTGTCCCTAATTTTGTCGATATTAATACTACTGAGTTCTGATAATCTTAGACCACAGTTTAAAAATAGCATAAAAATTGCATAATCTCTTTTTCTATATTCATCATTTTTATTTTCGAGTACTTTGTTTAATAAACTTTCAACTTGTGGCAATGTCAGATAAACGGGCTGTCTGTCATCGGCTTTAGGGGACTCAAGGGCAGTCGCTGGATTGCTTTCTATAAGACCGATTTTAAATAGATAATCAAAAAAGGATCTAATAGACGATACTTTTCTTGATTTTGTAGTATTACTATTACCACGAGATTTATCTACATATGATATGTAAGCGTGTAAATCTTGTATATAAATTTTTTTTATAAAGCTAATATCTATATCGGAAATATCAACTTCATTAAAAGGTGTTTCAGAATCAACTGTTTTAAATCTAATTTTCATAAATCTGAGGAATGTTCTCAAATCGAAAAAATATTCTTTAACAGTATTTGGAGAAGTTCCTTTAATTGATTCCAAATAGTTTAAATAATCTTCCAATACTTGAGGAATTTTCATAGTAAGCCTCCATTTGTTATATATTTATTACATTAGTCACAAAATTACTATTTTGTGACTAATAATATTATAATAAATTATCACTAAAATGTCCAGCCTTTATTATTAATTATTATTCAATGATAATTTCAAGTTTATAATACTTTTTACGTTTGAATTAAATGATCCTATCTTCATTATTTTTTTAATAATTAGATTTACATAATAAAATGTTCCTTTTTTCTTTATAAGATCAATAAAATTTCATATAAAACTGCAAAAAACAACAAAAACACTCTGTGAGTGCTTTATTGATTATTAAACAAGTTATAATAGTTTAGAGAACTACTTTATTACTCATGCATTAAAAATGCGTTAGAAACGATTCTAAGAGGTCAAATATCAATGATTTATTTTATTTGAGTTCTACTATTTCTTTTATACGGTTTAAACCTTTTTTTATATTCTCAATAGATGTTGCATATGATAATCTAACATAATCATCATCTCCGAAGGCTATTCCAGGAACAACTGCTACATTAGCTTTTTCTAAAAGGAAGTTTGTAAAATCTAGTGAGGAATTTATTTCATATCCCTGAATTGCCTTTCCTTTTAGCTTACTAAAATTCATCATAATATAAAAAGCACCTTTAGATTCTCTACAACTTAAGCCTTGGATAGAATTAACAGCATCTACCATATACAATCTTCTTTTATTGAATTCAATTTTCATTTCTTCAACACTATTTTGATCATCTTCAAGACCTACTACACTGGCATATTGTGATATTGATGTTGGATTAGACGTAGTGTGACTTTGTATGTTGTTCATTACCTTGATAATATCTTTTTCAGCTGCAGCGAAACCAATTCTCCAACCAGTCATGGCATAAGCCTTCGACATACCATTAATAACGATTGTTAATTTCTTTATATCATTATTAAGTGATGCTATGCTAATATGTTTCTCATCACCATAGATAAGTTTTTCATATAATTCATCTGATATTACCATAATGTTATTAGTCACAGCCCAGTTTGCTATTTCTATTAGCTCGGACAAAGTATATATACTTCCTGTTGGATTACTAGGAGAGTTAATAATAATTGCTTTTGTATTGTCTGTTCTAACTGATTCCAAGTCTTCTACTTTAAACTTGAAATCATTTTCCTCCTTGGTATTAATAATAATTGGTACTCCACCTGCAATACTTACCAATTCAGGATAGCTAACCCAGTATGGAGCACTAATTATTACCTCATCATAAGGATTTAAAATAGCCATTAAGGCATTATAGATAGAATGTTTTCCACCATTTGATATCAAAATGTTTTCGATATCATAATCTAGATTATTATCTCTTTTAAATTTATTACATACTGCTTCTTTTAATTCATTAATTCCAGATACAGGTGTATATTTTGTCAATCCTTCTCTTATAGCTCTAACTCCCTCATCTTGAATGTTTTTAGGAGTATCAAAATCCGGTTCTCCAACACTAAAACTAATAATATCTATTCCTTTTGCTTTCATTGCTTTTGCCTTAGCGGTTATTTCTAAAGTTACAGATGGCTCTATACATAAACCTTTTCTAGACAAAATAATCCCCATAATATCCCTCCAATAAGTTTATTAACTATTTTCATTATATATATCTTTTAACACATTATTAATAATAAGTAAAGAATCATCTATGTGTTCTTTACTTTGTAGTTTAATAATTTTATAATGTTCTTTACCCTTATCAGTAATCTTGTATCTTTTTATTGATCTTTTATTTGGTTCATCCCACCAACCTTCAATATATCCGTTTATTTCAAGATCACTTAATAATGGATATATCATACCATAAGATGGGCTCCATTTGTCATTTAATCTTCTAGTTATTTCGTCTTTAATTCGGTTTCCATAATAACTTTTTTCAGTTAGCAAATGTAAAATATATAATTTTACAAATTGTGTAGTACTAAGTGTTGTAGGAAATAGTCTTTTCCTTTCACTCTTATACATTAATAGACCTCTCTTTCATCGCATACAAATTTTCAACACCTACAAAATAATCTCCTAGTATATCTGGTTCACCATGGTAATCTGATCCGCCTGTAATTAATAATCCATATTCTTTTGCTATAGTTTTATAGTTTAAGACTTCATTAAAATTATGTTTTGAATGTATACATTCTATACCATCAATTCCTGAAGATATAGTGTAACCTATTATATCTTTGTTTTTTAGCAAACCAGGATGAGCTAAAATAGAAATTCCACCTGTAATATGGATTAAATCAATTACATCATCTATACTTAAGTTATAACGCTCAAAATAAGCCAGTTTTCCGCGACCTAAATATATATTAAACGCTTCTTGAGTATTTTTGACTAAC
>JAQVYQ010000008.1:2651-43523 GCA_028708575.1 Tissierellia bacterium | reverse complement strand
AATTATTATAAAAAACCTGCCAAAAGGCAGGTTTTGTTTTATCTTGGTTCAATAATTAATTTTATTGCAGTTTTTTCTACTCCATCTACTAATATATCAGTAAATGCTGGAATGCATATTAAATTAATACCAGCAGGAGCAACAAAACCTCTAGCTATTGCAACTGCTTTTACAGCTTGATTTAATGCACCAGCACCAATAGCCTGGATTTCAGCTGAGCCATTTTCTCTTACGACACCTGCTAATGCACCTGCTACTGAATTTGGTTTTGATTTTGATGATACTCTTAATACATTCATTACTATAGCCCCCCTCTATGACACAAAATATATTAATATATCAAATATTATATTAATTACTTAGCATATTCAATGGCTCGTGTTTCACGAATAAGATTCACTTTAATCTGACCTGGATAATCCAATTCAGATTCAATTTTCTTAACAATATTTCTAGCAGTATGAACTAGTTCAATTTCACTAACTTCTTCAGGTTTTACTAAAACCCTTATTTCACGACCTGCTTGTATTGCATAAGATCTTTCGACACCTTCAAAGGAATTCGCAATATTTTCAAGTTTTTCAAGACGTTTAACATATGATTCAAGACTTTCTCTTCTAGCTCCTGGTCTAGCAGCCGAAATTGCATCTGCTGCTTGAACGAGTACCGCTTCAACAGTCTGAGGTTCAACATCACCATGGTGTGCTGCAATTGCATGTACAACTTCTTTAGATTCTTTGTATTTACGAGCAATATCAGCACCTATTTCAACATGTGGTCCTTCTACTTCATGATCAACAGCTTTACCTAAATCATGCAACAATCCAGCTCTTTTAGCTAATTTAACATCAGCTCCAAGTTCTGCAGCCATTATACCTGCTAATTCAGACACTTCAATTGAATGATTTAGTACATTCTGTCCGTAACTTGTTCTGTACTTTAACCTACCTAAAAGTTTAATTATTTCTGGATGAAGTCCATGTACCCCAGTATCAAAAGCAGCTCTTTCACCTTCTTCACGTATTGTGTTATCTACCTCTTTTTCTGCTTTCTCAACCATTTCCTCGATTCTAGCTGGATGAATTCTACCATCTACGATTAACTTTTCCAATGCTATTCTGGCAACTTCTCTTCTTATTGGATCAAATCCAGATAATACTACTGCTTCAGGAGTATCATCTATGATTAAATCAATACCAGTTAATGTTTCTAAAGTTCTTATATTTCTACCTTCTCGACCTATAATTCGACCTTTCATTTCGTCATTAGGCAATTGAACAACTGTAACCGTAGTTTCTGCTACTTGATCAGCTGCACATCGTTGTATTGCAGTAGTAATAATTTCTTTAGCCTTCTTATCTGCTTCTTCTTTAGCTTTAGATTCTACTTCTTTAATCATAATTGCAGATTCATGAGATATTTCTTTTTTCACTTCGTTTAATAAAACATCTTTCGCTTCTTCTGAAGTCAATCCTGATAACCTTTCTAGTTCCAGGGTTTGTTGTTTGTATAAGTCGTTTATTGACTCTTCCTTTTCATCTAAATATTTACTTTTTTTAGCTAATACTTCTTCTTTTCTCTCTTGGGACTCTGATTTTCGATCTAAGGATTCTTCTTTATGAAGTACTCTTCTTTCCAATTTCTGTACTTCATTTCTTCTTTCCCTATTTTCCTTATCAGCTTCAGCTCTTGATCTGTGAATTTCTTCTTTTGCTTCTAACAATAGTTCTTTTTTACGAGCTTCACCATTTCTCTCAGCTTCCTCAGATATTTTTTTTGCTAACTCTTCAGCGTTCTTTATTTTTCCTTCGCCTATATATCTTCTAATTAAATAACCAGCGATTATTCCAATAATTAAGCCTAGAATTATAAAAATCAAATTGTCAATAATAAACACCTCCTTTTTATTTAATTTTCAAGTTCCAAAGTGCATTCTCATTCTAATAAATCATAATTAGGAAATTATTCTCTCTAATTAATATTAATATATCATTGTATGGTTACACACATTTAATTTTATTACTTTTATTTAAATATGTCAAGACAAGAAGCTTCAAAAGTAAGCAACACAAATAGTACCAATAGAAGAATAAAACTATTCTTCTATTAAAGTGCATATGCTTTTTGATCCTACTAATTGAACTTTATATGCTTGATTTCCAATTGATGAGAGATGTTGATTATGAGTTACCATAATAATTTGTCTATTAAACATTTCAGACGTTTGTTTTAGAAAATCGCCTACGTTATAGATATAATCTTCGCTAACATGTTTAGCAGGTTCATCTAATATCAAAGGTCCCTCTATAGGGGGTTTATGAATTTGTAAAAATGCTATTCTTAATGCTAAAGAAACAATATCTACTACTCCCCCACCACGTGAAAGCTCAGGCTTAGTTTTTATAATTAGTTCATCTGTTATATCAGTTACATAAAATTCAGCATTTGCTTTATTTCTTAATTCATTAAGTTCTATTTCAAATTCAATATTTGATTCGAATACATATTGTAGACACTTAGTTACTAGAGTTTCGATTTGAAATTTTGCTTGTTCACGTGCAAATTCAGATGTTTTTTGAAATACTAGACTAACTTCTTCTAGTAGTTCTATTTCTTTTTTTGTTTCAATAAGCATACGATCATTTTTACTTAACTGTTCAATTAATTTATCTCTTTTTCCTTCTTCTCTAGCCAAGATATCTCTTAGATTTGTAATATTTTTATCTAATTGATTAAACTGTTCGTTCATATTATACCTTCTTTTCAATTAAGTCCTTTGGCAATAGTTCATTAGATTCCTTAAATAGATTATTTATTTCCGAAGTTAATTTGCTTATTTCATTCTCCAGGTCTTCTGGCTTAACCCCTAATTCATCTAATTCCTTAATTATTTCATTTTCTTGTTGTTTCAGTTGTTCTAATCTTGCCTCAGCCCTATATTTTAAAGATTTAGCTTTCTCAAGATCTTCTTTTAGTTGAGTTAATTCCTTTTCGTAATTCATCTTAACCTCCAATATAATGATTTATGATGTGTTCTATTTTTATCTCATCTATATTGCTAAAACAATAAGGGCAAATTTCAATTTCCTTTAATATGTTTTGATATCTATTCAATTGAGTATTTATTTCCGATTGAACATTTTTTATAGATTGCTCTTCTCTTATTATATTCTTATTAAATATTGAATATTGTTCATAAAGTTTATGCATATTATTTAAACTATTTAAATTATTGCTTAATATTAATACTTTATTATCTATATCACCAATATATTTAAACTTGTCTATATATGATTTTCCAATCTTTATATTCTTATTAATATTATTATATAGGTTGCTATAGTAATTTAGCTTATTTAATCTATTAGTGCTTATTGAGATTTTTTCTATATTTTTAGAAATAAAGAAAGTTTTATTAACTTTGTTTATGATGATATTTATATTTTCTATTTCTTTACTGTATAGATTTCTCTTGTTAAGTAAAGTAGTAAATCTATCATATTTTTTATAAGTATCTTCAAGTAATAAAACATTATTTTGATATTTAGATAGATTTTTTAGTTTTAATGCTATAGAACTATACTGATTTATTTCATTTCGTGTTTTAATTATATTTATATTATTAATGTTTAAATATTTATACTTTAATAGCTTGTTTTCAATATCTTTTACTTTTTCGATTAAATAATTAATTTTATTTAATTCATTCAAAGCAATACTTAGTTGCTTTATTTCACAATTTATTTCATTTAATTTATTGTAGATTTTATTATAGCGTTCCAGTCTTATCTTATTATCTAGAATCTTATTTCTTATTATCGTAATTTTATCAAGTTTAATTTCTAAATCTTCTAAATAATTATAGTCCTCAATTTCTTCTTTCAAACTTATAGAGCTTGTTTCTAGGCTCTTTTGTGTTATATTAAGAGCCCTTGTATCTTTTAAAACATCTCTTAGTGCATCGTCTATGATATTCACACCAACTAATCTACCTATAGCACTAGCCCTGGTACTGGATTTTTCAGATAATAGGAAAGGCCCTTCTAATTGTTCACCTAGATTTATTGAATTGTATTCACTACTATCTAAATATATTTTTTTAATGCCTATAGCATCTACAATTTCCTCTGGTATATTAGTGCCGAATCCTTCAAATATCATCTCTTTTCCATTATTTTTAATTAAAATATATTGATTTTTTGATTTGCTTCTATATCTTTTAAGAATTGTATTATCATTAAATTCTAAAGTAACACTGCTTTCATTTTCTCCTTCTCTTATGAAATAATCTCCTGATGGTTCATTATATAGAACCCATTTTAATCCTCTGATTATGGCAGTTTTACCTGAATCAGAAGATCCAACTATAACATTTAGTTTTTTATCAAATTCTAATGTAGAGTGTTTATGAGATTGAAAGTTTTCTAAAGTCACACGTCTAATATACTTCATAAAATCACCTATAAATCTTTCATTTGAACTTTTGCAATTCTTTTTAATGCTTCTTCTTTTACTTCTTCTGGTATTCCCTCAGACATAGATACTTGAATTAGAATATCATTAATGTCCATTTTATCAAATTCTAAGGCTGAATCAATGGTCTGCTTGAATTCAAATAACCTTTCATTTTTAAATACTGCTTTTTCAATTTGAGATCTATCAAGAACTAGATCTCCAGCTAATGCAGAATTTAATTGTCTATAACTAATTGTGATTTTATCATTTAATTCTATAATTGCCACTTGTGGTTTCCTATCAAGTTCTCTTAAACTATTAGTAATTCTTGTTAGGCTACCTGGGTTTACAAAGTGTTTACTATCAATGGTGATAGTATTAAATCCTGAGTGATAATGCCCTGATAGGGTTATATCTGCTTTTGTATCTTTTATATCGTCTATTAATGTATAGGATATACCTTTAAAAAATGGTTTATCTAATAACATTCCATGTACAATATGTATGGAATAATCAGCAGATTTATCAACATCTTTTAGAATATATTTTTCCTTACCTGTATCACTATCAATATCATAGGTATATGGTTGACCCGTGACTTGAACTTTTAACTTATTATCTGTAAAAAATATTTTATCGTTTTCATTTATTAGGTTAATAAAACTAAGTTCTCCTAATAATCCTAAGATAGTTCTATTTATTGTATTTGGATTATGGCCAAATATGTCATGATTTCCACTAACAATATATAAAGGGACTTTAATACTTTTTAATATTCGAGCAAATCTACTAACTATAGTAATAGATATATCTGGTCTATCAAAAATATCACCGCCATGAATAACAAAATCTATATTTTCTTCATTTATTATATTAACTATTTCACATAATTTATTTTCTAGAGTTTGTACAAAGTCATCTATTCTATTTTTTGGATTAGTTCCCCTAATATGTGTATCTGTTAAAAATAGTATTTTCAAAAAAAACACTCCTATAGGAAAACCTCCTATTTTAGGAGGTTTAATATTAAACTTTAATCTTCTGAATCCTCTATATTGTCATTAACATTATTATTTTTTTCTACTTTGCTATCTGCGGATAAATTATAAAAGGCTCTTACCTTGTCATCTATTTCTTTTGCTATCTCAGGATTTTCAGTCAAAAATGTTTTGGAATTTTCTCTTCCTTGACCTAACTTTTGCTCATTATAACTAAACCAAGATCCAGACTTATTTACAATTCCAGCGTTCACTCCAGAATCTAGTATGCCACCTATTTTAGAAATACCTGTACCGTACATTATATCAAATTCTGCTTGTTTAAATGGTGGTGCGACTTTGTTTTTAGCAACTTTTATTCTTGTTCTATTACCGATTATTTGGTCACCTTGTTTAATGGAATCAATTCTTCTAATATCAAGCCTTACACTAGCATAAAATTTAAGTGCTCTTCCACCAGTGGTAGTTTCAGGATTTCCAAACATTATTCCGATCTTTTCCCTTAATTGATTTATGAAGACAATAGTTGAATTTGATTTATTAACAGCTCCAGCGATTTTTCTTAATGCTTGGGACATAAGCCTTGCTTGAAGACCCATATGACTGTCACCCATCTCGCCTTCTATTTCAGCTTTTGGAACTAAAGCAGCAACAGAGTCTATAACTATGACATCAACAGCGCCACTTCTTACTAATGATTCAGTAATTTCTAATGCTTGTTCACCAGTGTCAGGTTGAGAAACTACAAGGTTTGCTACATCCACTCCTAATCTTTCAGCATAAGTAGGATCTAAAGCATGCTCAGCATCAATAAAGGCTGCATTGCCGCCTAATTTTTGTGATTCAGCTATAATATGTAGAGCTACTGTTGTTTTTCCTGATGATTCAGGACCATAAATTTCAATTATCCTTCCTCTGGGTACTCCACCAACACCTAGAGCTATATCTAATTCTAATGAGCCAGTAGGTATTACTTCTAAATTAAGTTTTGCTCCTTCACCTAAGCGCATAACAGAGCCTTTCCCGAATTGCTTTTCTATTTGAGATAATGCCAAATCCAATGCTTTTTTCTTATCATTATTTACAGCCATAGTTTTCCAGTTAAACTGGAATCACCCCTTTCGATTTATTCGAACATTAGTTCCTATATTTATATTACATTAGTGTAAGCAATAAGTCAATTATAAAATTATACAAATTGCTTTATTTCGTATAAAGCTCTCATAGCAGCCTTTTCCTGAATTGTTAATCTTTCTCCTGAAAATATATTCTTAATAATCTTATGATTTTTCTTATTCATAACACATAAATAAACTAATCCTACAGGTTTTTCCTTAGATCCGCCACCAGGTCCTGCTATTCCTGTAACTGATAGAACAATATCTGATGTAGTCTTATTTAGAATGCCTTTAGCCATTTCGTAAGCAGTTTCTTCACTTACAGCTCCATACTTTTCTAAGGTCTCAGAACTAACGCCTAATTCATCAATTTTTGCATTATTACTATATGTTACAATAGATCTATCAAATACTGCTGATGATCCAGGTATTCTAGTGATACTGTTTGATATTAAACCTCCTGTACATGATTCGCATAAAGATAGTTGCAGATTCTTTTCTTTTAATAGATCTACCACTATCTCAGCTAAATATTTATTTTCAAAACCATAAATATACTGGTTTAAGTTATTTGTTATAATTTTAATCTTTTCATTCATTTTTTTGGTTAAAATATCTTTGTCATTGCCTCTTCCAATTACTTTGATCTCAACAGTTCCATTGTTTGCATAAGTAGAAATATTAAAGCCTTCTTCATATATATTTAAGTTTCTTAGTTCTACTTCTAGAGACGATTCACCAATTCCAATAGTATTGATAGATTTAATTACAATATTATTATTCGTTCTTAGAATTGGCATAACATAATTTTCAAACATAGGAATCATTTCATTTGGTGGTCCTGGCAACATTATCAATTTCTTATTATTAATATCAATTAATATTCCTGGAGCAGTACCAATATCATTTCTAATCAATTTTGAACCAGCTGGATTCAGTGCTTGTTTTTCATTATTGTTAGTCATAGTATTATGCATATTTGCCAAACAATGAGGTAATTCATCTTCTAGATTAATGTCTATTTCTAATTCTAAACCTAAAGCCTTTGTTATTGTCTCTTTTGTTAAATCATCATCAGTTGGTCCTAAACCACCAGTTGTAATAATTATATCTGCTCTATTAAGCGCAATTTCAAAGACACTAGTCAATCTTTCTACATTATCATCTACTGAAGTATGATAGCATGACTCGATACCTAGTTCAGTTAATTTACTAGACAGATATTTAGAATTTGTGTTTAATATGCTACCTATCATAATTTCTGTTCCGGTTGTGATAACTTCTGCTTTCATAAATTCATCTCCAATTAAATATCATCTAAATTAAGGACTTTTTTATTTCTATATATATAATCTATACCAGAGAATAGAGTAAAAAATAAAGCTATATAAAGTAGAATCATATCTAAAGGGATATTTAATTTATGAAATGGCCAATTATCTAATAATAGTAATGGAATAGCTATTAATTGTGTGATTGTTTTAAATTTTCCAAGTGGACTGGCTGCAATAGTTATACCCTCAGAAGCAGCTATAATTCTGAAACCTGTTATACTAAATTCTCTAGCAATTATTAGTATTACAATCCATGCAGGAATTTTTCTAATCTCTACCAAGTAAATTAGGGCAGCAGAAACTAATATTTTATCAGCTAAGGGGTCGAAAAACTTGCCAAAATTAGTTACAAGATTTCTGCTTCGTGCAATATGTCCATCAAGGGTATCTGTTAAAGCTGCAAATACAAAAATAGCTGTAGCAATATATGTGCTATAAGTTATATTAGAATATAAAACTAATAAAAATACAGGCACTAAAATTACTCTAAATACGGTTATTTTATTTGCTAGATTCATCTACCAACACTCCAATTAGATCATATTCTAGATACTCAGATACTTTTACTTTTACAAATTCATCAATATCTATTGTGTTCTTAGTATTTACATAAACTACTCCATCTATTTCTGGACTATCCATATATGATCGACCAACATAAATGTTATCTCCAGAATATTCCTCAATAAGTACATCATAAATATTTCCTACTTTTGACATCATTATGTCTTCTGAAATACATTTTTGTAGTTCCATAATTTTATCTCTTCGTTCTTCTTTTATATTTTCATCTATTTGATTAGTCATATTGTATGCAGGAGTATCTTCCTCTTGAGAATAAGTAAAAACTCCTAATCTATCAAATTTAGCTTCTCTAATAAAAGTATATAAATCGTTAAAATCATTCTCTGTTTCACCAGGGAAGCCAACGATGAATGTGGTTCTAATTACTATATTTGGTATTTCTCGTCTTAAATTATCTATTAGATCTATAATGTCACTCTTAGTAGTTTTTCTATTCATTTTTTTTAATATATTATTACTTATATGTTGTAGTGGAATATCAACATATTTAACTATTTTATCATTATTCTTAATAGACTTGATTAATTTATCACTAAAATTATCTGGATAGAGATATAAAATCCTTATCCATTGAATACCATCAATATCATTTAGTTTATCCAAAAGTTTGTATAATGAGTATTCTCCATATAAATCAATGCCATAATCTGAAGTGTTTTGTGCTATGAGTACAATCTCTTTTACTCCATTTTTTGTGAGTAATTCCACTTCATTTATTATGTCTTCCATTTTTCTGCTTCTGTGCTTTCCTCGTAATTTAGGTATTATGCAATATGTACAATGATTATTGCATCCTTCCGATATTCTTACATATGCTGAAGCGTTGAAATTAATCCTCTTTACATTTTCTGGATAAAAATCATCTATATTATCAACTTTGATTATCTTATTTTTGTTATGATCAAGTTCCTTTATTGTTTCATTAATATTTTTTATATTTCCAGTTCCAATAATTGCATCAATATCTTCTATTTCATCCATAAGCTCTTTGGAATATCTTTGAGCTAAACAACCTGCTAAAAGTAAATATTCGCACTGACCTTTTTCTTTATATTCAGTCATTTCCCATATTGTTTCTATAGATTCTTCTTTTGCTGATTCTATAAAACCGCAGGTATTTATAATTATAATATTAGCTTCTTCCAACTCTTTTGCAATAATATAATTGTTTTGATCTAATATGCTTAACATTAATTCTGAATCAAGTTCATTTTTAGAACATCCTAATGTAACTATATATACACTTCTTTTATTCATTAATTTTCTCCTCGTATATTAAACTTCGTCGTTTAAATTTTCTAATTCCTCTTGTGTTATTAAGACTTTTCTTGGTTTACTACCTTCATAGCCACCTACTATACCTCTTTCTTCCATATCATCTACAATTCTAGCGGCTCTTGCATAACCGACTCTTAGTTTCCTTTGTATTAAGGAAATAGAAGCTTGTCCCTCGTCAACAACAAGTTTTATCGCATTTGGAAGTAATTCATCACTATCTTTGTAGTCAATCTCTTTAGAATTTTGGATGTTTTCTATTATTTCTTCATCATAATTTGTTTCATTTTTTTCTTTCAAAAAAGCTACTACATTTTCAACTTCTTCTTCACTAATAAAAGCACCTTGAATTCTTACTGGTTTAGAATAAAAAGAAGGATAAAATAACATATCGCCTTTTCCCAATAGTTTCTCTGCACCAGACATATCTAGGATTGTTCTAGAATCCACTTGCGAAGACACAGAAAATGAAATTCTAGAAGGGACATTAGCTTTTATAGTTCCAGTAATTACATCAACTGAAGGTCTCTGTGTAGCCACAATTAGGTACATTCCCGAAGCTCTAGCCATTTGAGCTAATCTACAAATGTAATCTTCTATTTCTTGAGCAGCTACCATCATTAGATCTGCTAATTCATCTATGATAATGACTATTTGTGGTAACTTCTCTTCTTGTTTATCACGAATTTTCGAATTATAGGAGTTTATATCTCTTACACTATTTTGTGCAAATAATTTATACCTTCGTTCCATTTCATTAACAGCCCAATTTAATGCATATGCAGCCTTTTTTGGATCTGTAACTACTGGAATTAAAAGATGTGGTATTCCGTTATAGATACTTAGTTCTACAACCTTAGGATCTATTAACATTAATTTCACATTATCTGGAGATGATTTGTATAAAATGCTCATAATAATTGTATTTATACAAACGCTTTTACCAGATCCAGTTGCACCAGCTATTAATAAGTGGGGCATTTTATCTATAGTAGAAATTATAGGTTTACCAGAAACATCTTTCCCAAGCGCTAATGGAATATTGGAATCTATTTTAATAAATTCCTCTGATATTATTATTTCCTTAAGTAACACATTATCTTTTGTTTTATTTGGAACTTCAATTCCTACTGCAGCTTTACCTGGTATAGGAGCTTCTATTCTAATATCTGAAGTTGCTAAATTTAAGGCAATATTGTCAGCAAGAGACACAATTCTACTTAATTTAATCCCTGGTGCTGGTGATAATTCGTAGCAAGTTATTGTAGGTCCTTTATTTATATTTGATATCGTAGCTTCAATACCAAAGTTCTCCATAGTTTCTTCGATTATCTTAGCATTATTTAAAATTTCTTTCTTATCATTGCTATTTTGTTTATGAGATTGTGATTTAAGGAGATTTAAAGGCGGTAGTTTATAATCAACATTTATTAACTTATTTTGCTTTTCTTTTATTTCAGATTCAATACTGGTTGCTCCTTCTTTAACTTGATGATTATTTAGTCTAATTTTTGGTTGTTCTTTAGTAGTTTCTATAATTGCGTTAGATGAATAATCATTTATTTCTATATTTGAATCAAATTTTTGCTTATCGGTGCTTACTTCTACTAGTTCTTTAAGGGAAATAGAATCTTTATTTACTGTTTTTCTTGTACTGCTGTTTTTCACCTTACCTTTGTTTGATATTATAGAGCTGAAACTAGCGAACTTAATAATAATTTCTTTAACAGAAACATTCAATAACATCATAGCACTAATAATGATTAAGAATGATAAAACTATATATGTTCCGATGGAACCAAATAATTTATAAAAGAAGAATCCAAAAAGACTACCAATTACGCCTCCACCTTTGTTTAGTTCCGATAATAAAACACCATTTCTGATTCTATTGATAAGATTCCCATCAATGGTATTAATGCCATCTGCAATAATTAAATAACTAATAAAAATTATTAATAGAGAAATAATTGCTTTAAATTCAGCTCCTTGGAATCTATCTAATATAAAAATTATGCCTATTCCAAAGATAAGCAAAGGCAAAAAGTAACCACCAAATCCCATTAATGAAAAAGAAGTTCCATTAATTATTTGGCCAACTAACCCCATCTTAGTGCTAAATAAACTAAATAACACAATTAGTCCAAATGCTAATAAAACCATGCCAAGTATATCATGATTCAATGCACTTTTATTATCTTTTTTAGTTTTTTTACTTGTTTTATTTGTCTTTTTATTCAATGAGATACACCTCTACTTGCTTTATAGATTTGCAAAATCCCCCTTTATTGGCTACATCTGTATTATAGCATAGATATTATTGTTTTTCATTATTTGTTTTTATCATCTCCTTGAGTTTGGATAAGGCGAATGAGAAATCTCCTACTGAGTCAATTATGCCATATTTAACAGCTTCATGTCCCACCAGAATTGTACCTATATCATTGGCTAATTGATCATTTGCATACATTAAATCTACTAGAATCTTTTCTTCTATATTTGAAGTTCTTAATATAAATTCATTAATTCTCTGCTGCATTTTTTGAAAATACTTGAAAGTTTGAGGTCCACTTATTACTAATCCTGTCGTTCTTAATGGATGTATAGTCATAGTTGCAGAAGGAACTATGACTGAAAAATCAGTTGATGTAGCTAACGGAACTCCTATGCTGTGACCACCTCCTAGAACTAATGATACTTTGGGTTTGTTTATTCCATGTATCAATTCTGATAAAGCTAGTCCTGCTTCTACATCACCACCCATAGTATTTAAAATTATGAATACGCCTTCGATTGAGGGATCTTGTTGACAATTTATTAAGATAGGTATGATATGTTCGTATTTTGTAGCTTTTTTTTCAGAAGCTGCCACAAAATGTCCTTCGATTTCACCTATGAGAGATATGAATTGAATATTGTTTTTATTTAAAGTGTTGTTTGGAATACCAAAATCTTTAATATTATCATTATTAATATTATCATTATCATTATCTTGATTTTGCTCTTTAGTGTTATTTTTAGAATTATTTTTCATCATTTCCTAATTCCTCCTAGTTGTTTTTCATTATTAGCTTTTGCTGTATTTAAAAAATTATGCTACAAATGAAAAAACATAATCAGAGGATTATGTTTTTATCAATAATCTAATTCAACAATTATCATATCATAGCCTATTTTTCTAATTGATTCCCATGGTATATCCATTGAATCCTTTTCCACCCCAAATATTCTTAATGACAGTCTTCTATCTGGAACTAATATACTTATGATTTTTCCAGATCCTTCATCAATTACTAAATCAGAATCAGCTAATATACCTAATCTACCACCATTATTTAAATTGACTACTTCTTTTTCACCTAATTCACTTAATTTCATTTCGTCACCTCATTTTATCAATATAATTAACAATCCTTGTATTTAATATATGATAGTATATTAAGAATATACTACTGATAAATAATTGCAAATTTCCATGTAATAAAAAAAGAATAATCGCAAAAAATCTTATCGATTATTCTTTATATTTTATTATTGAACTCCGGTGCTTCCAAATCCGCCACGTGATTCATTTCCTAAGTTGTCTGTTTCTTCAAATTCAATAACAGGTTGGTGCTTCATTATTCTAAATTGGCATATCCTATCATTTATATGTATTTCTGTATCACGAATGGCAAAAGCAGGGAACATCCATACATCTTCATTTGAACAATATGATTCATCAATAATTCCAAAATGGTTTGTCTGTATAACACCAAAGTTTTTAAAAGTACTGCTTCTTGGAACTATATGCGCTTCATATCCTTCAGGTAACTCCATAGCAACACCTAGAGATATAAGTTTAAATTCACCCTTTTTCAAACTTACCTCTTCAGCAGCTCTTAAATCTATCCAATCACTTTTGCCATCAATATATCTTAGTTTTTCTATCTCTTCGCTTAGATATTTAATTTTAATTTTCTTCATAGTAGTAATCCTTTCTTTAATTTTTTATCAATTAGTTAAATTTCATTCAAACCTATATAATCTTGTAATCAGTTAAATCATCAGCAATCATCACTTATCTGTTAGTATAGATAAGTGCTTGTAAATAATTTATATACATGTTTGTTACATAATATTATTTTATTACATCACTTATTGTACCAATTTTATAATTATTTTTAAATAGATATTCTATTATTTCTGGTAATGCTTTTACAGTATTTTCTGTTGGATGCATTAAAACAATAGAGGAGTTCTGGACTTTATCGATTACTCTTTTTACAATTAATTCTTTTGTACTATCATTTCTCCAATCGATTGTATCTACACTCCACATTATAACAGCCATATCTAAATCTTTAGCAGCTTTAAGGGTATTTTCGTTATATGCACCTGAAGGTGGCCCAAAAAAAACAGGTTTTAATCCGATTATATCTTTAATTACTTTGTTTGCTCTTGATATTTCTTCTTTGTTTTTTTCGTATGATAAATTACTATAGTCTACATGATTATAGCCATGATTTCCAATTTCATGGCTATAACTATAAATCTTATTCACTAGATCAAGATTATCTTTTGCCCATCTACCAGTTAGAAAAAAAGAAATATTAATTTCATTATCATCAAAAATATTTAGCATATCATCAATATATTCATTACCCCAGTCTACATTGCATATAAAAGCAACTATTTTATCATCTCTATTACCTTTATAATAAATATCTTCATTAAATACTTCTTTACTATTATTGATAGTTAAATAAATACTAAATACAATTAATAAAATCAAAACTATTAAAATTGAAATTAACAACTTTTTACTAATAAATATAAGTTTCATTTAATGACCCCCATTAATATATACTTTCTAAATATATATTCATTGGAAGCAATATTATACAAAAAATCAAAACATGAACCAGAAGGTTCATGAATTATATAGCTTATTTTTCTGTCTTAATCTCATCAGGTAAACATGCTTTTCTAGACAAATTAATTCTACCCTGATTGTCAATTTCCATAACTTTTACCATTACTTCGTCACCTACTGATACTACATCTTCAACTTTAGCAACTCTTTCCTTAGCAAGTTGTGAAATATGAACCAATCCTTCTTTACCATGGAATATATCCACGAAAGCTCCAAAATTAGTTGTTCTAGTTACCTTACCTAAATATATTTCGCCTGCTTCGATTTCTTTGACAATAATATTTATCATATCTATTGCCTTTTTGCCTCCTTCAACATCACTACATGCTATAATTACTTTACCATCATCATCTATATCTATTTTTACGCCTGTTTCATCAATTATCTTATTTATGGTTTTACCACCAGAACCAATTATATCCCTAATCTTATCTGGATTTACTTGCATAGTATATATCTTAGGTGCATATTTAGATAATTCTTCTCTTGGAGTGGATATTGTTTCACTCATTTTATTAAGAATAAATAGTCTACCTTTTCTAGCCTTTTCTAAAGCCTCTACAAGTATAGTTCTATCAATTCCAGCTATTTTTATATCCATTTGTATTGCAGTAATTCCATCTTTTGTGCCCGCTACTTTAAAGTCCATATCACCTAGATGGTCTTCCATACCTTGTATATCTGAAAGAATTGCAACCTTATTATCTTCTTTAATAAGACCCATTGCAATACCTGCTACTGGGGATTTTATAGGCACTCCAGCGTCTAATAATGATAGTGTACTACCGCAAACACTTGCTTGAGATGATGAACCATTGGAGCTTAAAACTTCTGATACTAATCTAATAGTATATGGGAATTCCTCAACAGATGGAATAACAGGTTCTAGGGCTCTTTCAGCCAAAGCACCATGGCCTATTTCTCGTCTACCAGGTCCTCTAACTGGCTTAGTTTCTCCAACTGAATATGGTGGAAAATTGTAGTGGTGCATATATCTTTTGGATTCTTCTTCTCCAAGACCATCAATAATTTGAACATCACTTTTTGCTCCTAAAGTAGCAACAGTTAAAACCTGAGTTTGACCTCTTGTAAACAATCCAGAACCATGTGCTCTAGGAAGAAGTCCAACATCAGTTGTAATTTTTCTAATTTCGTCTGGTTTTCTATTGTCAGGTCTTTTTTCTTCTTCTATAATTAAACGCCTAACTTCTGATTTTAATAATCCTTCAATAGTTGCTTCGATGTCTTTCGATGAATCAGGGTATTTTTCCAAAAATATCTCAGTTATTTCATCTGAAACTTGACTTATTTTTTCTTCTCTTTCTTGTTTTTCAACAGTATTAATAGCTGAAATTAATTTTTCAGTTCCATAATCTTTTATTTCATCTGATATTTTAACATCAGCTTCAAATACTTTGAAAGCTGTTTTTTCTTTCCCACAATCTTTAACTATTTCATCAATAAAGTTACAAATCTTACCTATTTCTTTGTGAGCAGTTAAAATTGCGTTTAACATAGTTTCTTCAGTTACTTCCTTTGCGCCAGCTTCTACCATCATAATGGCATCTTTTGTTCCAGAAACAGTTAAATCAATTTCAGATTTTTCTTGTTCATTGGATTTTGGATTAACAATAAATTCACCTTCAACTAAACCTAAATTAACTGCTCCTGTTGGTCCATTAAAAGGGATGTCTGATATAGATAGTGCTATTGAAGATCCTATCATGGAAGCAATTTCTGGGCTGTTATCTTGGTCAACTGATAAAACAGTAGTTATAACTTGTACATCGTTCCTATATCCTTCTGGAAAGAGTGGTCTTAATGGCCTATCTATTAATCTAGATGTCAAAATAGCTTTTTCACTTGGCCTTCCTTCTCTTTTTATGAATCCTCCTGGAATTTTACCAACAGAATATAGTTTTTCTTCATAGTCTACACTTAAGGGGAAAAAATCAATACCTTCTCTAGGTTGTTTAGATGAAGTTGCAGTAGCTAAAATAACTGTTTCTCCATATTGAACTATACAAGCACCATTTGCCTGTTCAGCAACCTTTCCAATTGTAATGATTAAGTCTCTTCCTGCAAGACTATATGTGAATTTCTTTTCCATTGAATACCTCCTTAGTCAATTAGTATAACCATTTATGTGAAATTAAAAAATAAAGTTGTATCTTGAAACTAGGAATCTTGTTATAAACTAATGGAGCGGGTAAACCCGCTCCTATTATCCTCTTATACCTAATTTTTCAATTAAAGAACGATATCTTTCAATATCCTTATTTTTTAAATATTTCATAAGTCCTCTTCTTTGACCTACCATTTTTAGAAGTCCTCTTCTTGAATGGTGATCTTTAATATGTTCCTTTAAATGTCCATTTAAGTGATTTATTCTGTACGTAAGAATTGCAATCTGAACTTCTGGTGAACCAGTATCACCTTCATGTAATTTGTAATCATTAATAATTTGGTCTTTAATTTCTTTTGTTAACATTCTATATAACCTCCATTTATTTATTATACACCTAAAGCTTAGTAATCGCTGAGGAACGTAAAACAAAGCATTAGGCAACTTAACAATATAATAATATCATACTCTACATATTTTGTAAATAATTATGTCTGGTTTTAACCATTTCAATGTCCTTTTTGATTTGATTTACTAAAGAATCTAAATCACTAAATTCAATTTCTTCTCTTAAATAATCAACAAATATCAATTTGACATTTTCATCATAAATATCATTTGCAAAATCTATAATATGTGTTTCAATTTTAATAGTTTTTTCATTAAATGTAGGGTTGTACCCAACACTTGTAGCACTAAGATATTTTTTGTTATTTACAATAATTTCTGTACTGTAGACACCATGTTTTGGTATTACATAATTAATAATAGGCTCGATATTAGCAGTTGGGAAACCTAATTTGCTTCCTAAGCTTTTACCAGATACAACTTTTCCAATGATTGAATAATTACGGCCCAATAGTGCTTTTACGTCTTCCAATTTAGCTTCTTCTATTAATGACCTAATCCTAGTACTACTAACTACTTCATCTTTAAAGGTAATTGGTTCTAAAACTTCAACATATATTCCATATGAATTGCAAATTGCCCTTAGCAAGTTACTGTCTCCTTTAGCTTTATATCCAAATCTGTAGTCATAACCTATAAAGATTGACTTTACATTTAACTTGTTTATAAGCATATCAATAACAAATTCCTCAGGAGATAGCTTCATTATTGTTTCATTGAATTCTATATTATAAACCATATCTACGCCTAGTTTGTTTAATAAATCATATTTTTGTTGTATTGTACTCATTAATGAAGGACATGTCCCATTAATACATTCTTTTGTGTGGTTTTGGAAAAGCAAAACTGAGCTTTTAAGACCTTTTATTTTTGCATTTTTTACCATATTTTTAATTAGCACTTGATGTCCATGATGAACTCCATCAAAATTACCTAAGGCTATTGCAGTTTGATATCTATTTTCTGTGAAATCATCTATATTTAATATTTCCATTTAATCACCTATTAAATTTTTTTTCATTTTTAAAACAAGCTTATTGCTATATTTGCTAATTTTACCTATGCCTATAAACTTATCACAATAAACTCTTATGTTTTTATTTATTAAATCTTTATATTTTTCATCTACTTCTATAGATACACCGTTTATAATTTTCTTATATGAATTTAAATTAATAATTATCTTATCCATATGTTTTATGGATTCGTCTATAGGAACTAATGTATTAAGTAATTCTTTTTCATTCATATTTCTAAGGGTATCTATACCGTATGAATTTTCAATTTTAAAATTTCCGACACCAACTCTAATTAAAAAGGACATATATCCATAAGTACCTAGATCGTTTCCAATATCATCGCATAAGGTTCTTATATATGTCCCTTTAGAACATTTAGTATAAAAAGATATCTCTTTATTATTATAGTTATTTAAAATATTAATGTTTTTAATAGTAATTTCACGTGGATCTCTATTAACAATTTTCCCTTCCCTAGCTAAATCATATAGTTTTCTTCCATTTATTTTTATAGCTGAATACATTGGGGGTGTCTGTTTAATAGTACCTCTAAATTTATTAAATGAATCATTAATTTCATTACTTGAAACTTGTTTTATTGTTGAATTTATAACTTTTCCATCACTATCTTGAGTATCAGTTGCATAATTAAGAGTTAATTCGCCTATATACTCTTTGTCAACATCCAATAAGTATTCAGAAATTCTTGTAGCTTTACCAATACATATAGGCAAAACTCCTGTTGCGTTTGGATCCAGAGTTCCAGTATGACCGACCTTCTTGGTATTAAAAATTTTCCTCATAATACAAACTGCATCATGGGAAGTCATATTTCTTGGCTTAAATAGATTAATAACCCCGTTCATTAAACCACCACATTTTTATAATTTGTTCAACAATGAGCTTTTCTGCATCATCAATATTCTCATTAATAGTGCATCCAGATGCTCTCTTGTGTCCACCTCCATTAAAGGTAGAACAAATCTCTGATACATCAACAAATCTCTTACTTCTAAGACTAATCTTGATTTCTTTTTTATTATTTTCTTTAAGAAGGCATGCAACTTCTACAGGCTCAATATCTCTTATAAAAGATATAATTCCTTCAGTATCTTCCATTTTTGTATTTGAATTTTTTAGCATTTCCTGAGTTATTTTAACCGTTGCTATTTTATTATCATAATAAGTTTTAAGCGTAGAAAGAGAACTGATAAATAGTTTTGTTCTTTCAATACTTCTACTTTGATAAAGTTTTATATTAATATCTGATTTATCTATCCCTGCTTTAATTAATGAAATGGCTATTTCATGAGTTCTTGCTGTCACACTATCATACAAAAAACTACCTGTATCTGTACTAATGGCAGTATATAAGCATGTGGCAATATCCTTATTGATTTCAAGATTCATTTTATTCAATATATCATAAACTAACTCGCCAGTAGCTGCGGCTTTCTCATCTATTAAATTAATGTCGCCAAATCTTGAATTGCTTATATGATGATCCATGTTTATTACAGTATTTGACTTCGATACAATTGATTTATATTTGCCTAATCTGTCAACGTCTCCACAATCTAAAACAATTAATAATTCTATTGTATCTATTTCATCAATATCATATGTTTTTATCATATCGATATTTGGCAAAAACATATAGTCAGAAGGTATTTCATCAGTTTTTAGAATTTTAACATTCTTATTTATCTTTTTCAATCCTAAAGCCATTGCTAAAATAGAACCTATATTATCTCCATCTGGATTAATATGGGAAGCTATATATATATTATTTACATTTGTTATTTTATTTATTGCTGTATTTATTACATTATTCATTATTTGTATCCCTATTTACAGCTTCTTTATTTACTTCATCGATTAACTTTGACATTCTAATTGCTTCTTCTATGGACTCATCTAAATGAAAAATTGGTTCTGGCGAGTATCTTAAGTCAATATTATTTCCGATTTCTTTACGTATAAATCCTTTTGCACTATTTAATCCTTTTATAGTTTCTGACTTTTCTTCTTCATTTCCTAGAACAGATATATAAATTTTTGCAAAGCTTAAGTCTCTAGTTACTTCTACTTTAGTTACAGTTGTCATAGAAGAAATTCTTGGATCCTTTAAACCATTTAAAATTAGTTCAGATACTATTTTTCTTACTTCTTCGGAAATTCTATTGGTCCTCTTTATATTCATATTTACACCTCTATTTATTTTCTATTTCTTTTAGAATATAAGCTTCTAATAGGTCTCCCTCTTTAATATCATTATAATTATTCAAGCCAAGTCCAGCTTCATAACCTGACATTACTTCTCTAGCATCATCTTTAAATCTTTTTAATGATGATACTTCACCATCGTGTATAACCACATCATTTCTTAGAAGTCTAATATTTGAATTTCTAGTTATTTTACCATCTAAAACATATATACCAGCTATCGAATTACTATTTGGTAATCTAAATGTTGCTCTAACTTCGGCTCTACCTAAAACCTCTTCTACTATTTTTGGAGCATGCATTCCCTTAACTGCAGCCTGAATATCCTCAATAGCCTCATATATAACTCTATATGTTCTAATATCAACATCTTCTTTTTTAGCTACATCTATAGCATTTAAATTAGGCCTTACATTAAAACCTATTACTATTGCATTTGAGGCTGATGCTAGCATAATGTCATTTTCTGATATACCACCTACGCCGTTATGAATTATACTAATTCGGACTTCTTCTGTGTCAAGTTTTTCTAATGATTGTGCTAATGCTTCTATAGATCCTCTACCATCTGCTTTTATAATAATATTTAAGTCTTTAATTTCTCCATCTTTGATTCTTTCAAATAAGTCATCTAATGAAACCTTATAAGATGATGTCATCTGTTCTCTTAATTGCTTTTTTCGACTATCAGCTACTTGTCTAGCTTTCTTTTCATCTTCAACAGCGTTTAGTATATCTCCAGAGTTTGGAACATCAGATAATCCTAAAATTAGGACTGGAGTTGAAGGGGTTGCTATTTTTACTTTTTTGCCTCTATCATCAAACATAGCCCTAATCCTACCTGATGCAGTACCTGAAACTACAATGTCTCCAACAACTAAAGTTCCTTTTTGTACTAGAACTGTAGCAATAGGACCTCTACCTTTGTCAAGTTGTGCTTCAATAATAGTGCCTATAGCTTTTCTATTAGGATTGGCTTTAAGTTCCTGCATTTCGGCAACAATTAAAATCATCTCTAAAATATCATCAATACCAATTTTTTGCTTTGCTGATATTGGTACTGTTATAGTATCTCCACCCCAGTCTTCAGGAATTAGTCCATGTTCTACCAATTCTTGCTTAATTCTGTCTATATCTGCTCCTGGTTTGTCAATTTTATTAATGGCTATGATAATTGGAACTTTGGCAGCTTTTGCATGTGCAATTGCTTCAATCGTCTGTGGCATAACTCCATCGTCAGCGGCAACAACTAATATAGCAATATCAGTTACCTGCGCGCCTCTAGCTCTCATAGAAGTAAAAGCTTCGTGTCCTGGAGTATCTAAAAATACGATTTTCTTACCATTTATATTTACAGTAGACGCTCCAATATGTTGTGTAATACCACCTGCTTCACCTTTTGTTACACTAGTGTGCCTTATGGCATCTAAAAGCGATGTTTTTCCATGGTCTACGTGTCCCATTACAGTAACTACTGGTGGTCTAGGTTTCAAGTCTTCATCTATATCTTCAAAGTCAAGATCAAATTCGTCGTCTTCAGTTTCATCTGTATTTATTAAATTGACTTCTACTCCAAATTCTCCAGCAATTAAAGACGCAACTTCTCCGTCTATAGTTTCATTTTGTGTTGCCATAACACCTAGTGCAATCAATTTAGATATTACTTGAGATGAACTTACTCCTAATTTTTCTGCAAAGTCTCGTACAATAATATTATTCTCAATTTCTATAATAAAACCCTCTCCTTTATTATTGCCTTTTTCATTTTCAGAAGTATTTTGTGGTTTTTTCTTATTTTGTTTTTTTGTATAAATCTTTTCATTCTTTACAAAATCTTCTTCCGGTAAATCTTTTTCGTCTTCAACAATAATACTTTCTTTGTGTTCTGTCAGTAATTCTTTAATCATTCCAGCTTCATCACTATCAAGAGTACTCATATGGCTATTAATATTTAGTTCTAAATCTTCTATTCTTTCAATTAATTCTTTACTGGAAATTTTTAATTCTTTTGCTAATTCATAAACTCTAATTTTCGTCATTCATCATACACCTCCAATTTTTGTCAAGGTGATCTTCCTAATCATCAATTACCTCTCTTAACTTATCATATACTTCCTCAGTGATATCAATTTCTAAACTCCGCGATAATTTTTTTGTTTTAACCGCTTCTTCAAAGCACTCTTTTGATGCACAAATATAAGCACCCCGACCATTTACCTTTCCTGAAAGATCAACAAGGACATCATTATCTTTGTTTTTTACAATTCTTATAAGTTCCTTTTTTGGTCTGCTTTGACCGCAAGAAATACACTTTCTTAAGGGTACCTTTTTAACTTTCATATTCTCCCCCCCTTATTCATTTATTTCATCGGATTTATTACCTGATAATTCATTATATTGACTTTCTGATTTAATATCGATCTTCCAATTAGTCAACTTTGCAGCAAGCCTTGCGTTTTGTCCTTCCTTACCAATAGCTAAAGATAATTGATAATCTGGCACAATAACTAATGTAGATTTTTCTTTATCACTAGGTATTACCTTAACAACTTTTGAAGGGCTTAAACTATTAGCGATGAATTCTTCTATATTTTTATCCCAAATTACAATATCAATTTTTTCTCCATTTAGCTCATCTACAATAGCTTTTACCCTACTTCCCTTAAATCCAACACATGCACCTAATGGATCAACATCTGGATCTTTGGAGTATACAGCTATTTTTGTTCTTGAGCCTGCCTCTCTAGAAATAGAGAAGATTTCCACTATACCTTCATTAATTTCAGGTACCTCAAGTTCAAATAATCTTTTTATTAAATTTACATGTGTTCTAGAAAGTACTATTTGTGGTCCTTTTGTTGTTTTCTTTACTTCAGTAATTATTAATTTAAGTCTATCACCTTGTTTATATTCTTCACCCTCAATTTGTTCTGATGGTGGCAAAACACCTTCTGTTTTACCAAGGTCAATATATACATTATTTTTAGATATTCTCTGGATTTGACCAGTTATTATTTCATTTTCTCTATTGATAAATTCATCAAAAATAACATCTCTTTCAGCATCTTTTATTCTTTGAATAACAACTTGCTTAGCAGTTTGAGCAGCAATTCTACCAAAATCTTTTGGAGTAATTTCTGATTTTACTATATCACCAAGTTCTAATTTTTTATCTATTGACTTTGCATCTTCTAAAGTAGTTTCTGACAATACATCATTTACATTTTCTACTATATCCTTAATAGCATATACTTTTACTTCTCCCGTTTCCCTATTCATTTCAACAAGCACATTTTGTGCAGAACCAAAATTTTTCTTATAACTAGATATAAGGGCTGATTCTAAAGCATCAAATATTATATCTCTAGATATTCCTTTTTCCCTTTCAATTTCATTAAGGGCTTCTATGAAATCCCCATTCATCAATACAGACCTCCTTAAAATTTCAAAGCTAATTTAATAAGAGAAATAATGTCCCTAGGAATATTAATTAGCTCATCTACTTCATTTATAATAATTAAAGATTCATTATTAAATTCTTTTAATTTTCCTTCATATAATTTAATTCCATCAAAAGGTTTATATAAACTTACTTCAATTTCTTTTCCGATATTTCTATTTAGATCCTGATCAGTTTTTAAAGGTCTATCTAAACCAGGAGATGATACCTCTAGGTAATAAGCGTTTGTAATTGGATCATCTTTATCAAGTATATCACTTAACAACTGACTGAATTTTTGGCAATCATCCAAAGTTATTCCGCCTAATTTATCTATATATACTCTTAAATAGTAACTGCCAAATTCTTTTATATACTCAATATCAACTAACTCAAAATCTAAACTTTCTACAATTGGATTACATATATCAATTACCTTATTCATAATTTCCTTTTTGCTCATAGTACACCTCCAAACACAAATAGATTATACCTACTATAAAAAATCAAGAGTGGGAAACCCCACTCTTTGCCATAAAACTATCCATTGTTCATACAATTATATCATTATAAAGGCAATAAATCAAATGTTAAATGGTTTTAAATAATCTATTATATAGACAGTAAGCAATTAGAATATTATTATTATATTGTTTTCTTGAATATATGTTTTAGAATTATAAAAACATAATAAGTATTATCTAAAGTATTACATATCCTTAATTTCTTCTAGAAGTTCTTGTAACAAATTCTCTTCTTTAACTTTTTTGATTATCTTTCCTTTTTTAAATAAGAGACCTTCTCCATTACCACCTGCAATACCTATATCTGCTTCTCTTGCTTCTCCAGGTCCATTTACTGCACATCCCATTATAGCAACTTTTATATGCTTATCTATACCAGCTAGATTTTTCTCTGCTTCTTCAGTGATTTTTATTAAATTGATGTTTGTTCTACCACAGGTTGGGCAAGATATTAATTCTAAACCTTCATTTAATAATCCTAAGGATTTTAAAATTTCTCTTCCTACTCTTACTTCTTCTATTGGATCTCCGGTCAAAGAGATTCTAATTGTATCTCCTATTCCCATAGCTAACAAAGCACCTATGCCTACTGAAGATTTTATTGTACCTCTCCATGGTGTGCCAGCTTCTGTAACACCTAGGTGCAAAGGATAATTACATAAGTCTGACATCATTTTATAAGATTCTATAGTTAAAGGAACATTACTAGCTTTTAAAGAAATTTTAATATCTTTAAAGTTCAAATCTTCAAGTAATCTAATTTGTTCTAATGCGCTATATACCATTGATTTAGCATTAACACCATTATATTTTTCAAGAAATTCCTTTTTAATAGACCCAGAATTTACTCCGATTCGAATTGATAGATTACTGTCTTTACAAGCCTTCACTACGTCTTTGACTTTATCTAAACTACCGATATTTCCTGGATTTATTCTTAATCCATCAATACCATATTTAATAGATTCAAGAGCCAGCTTATAATCATATTGTATATCTGCAATTATTGGTATATTAATATGTTCTTTTATATTTTTTATAGCCTTTGCATCATCAATTGAAGTAACAGCAGACCTTACTATATCACACCCAACCTCTTCTAGACGCCTTATTTGTTCAATGGTACTATTTATATCAGATGTTCTAGTATTTGTCATAGATTGGACACTAATTGGATTATTTCCGCCAATAAGTACATCTCCGACTCTAATTACTCTAGTGTTTTTATTATTCAATTATTTCACCTACTATAATAGTTTTATTCGAATTAAATCCTGATATGTTACAACTAATATTAAAGTAATTAGTAAAGCAAATCCTACCATATGGATAAATCCTTCCTTTTCTGGGTTTATAGGCTTACCTCTAATTAATTCAATTAATATAAAAACAATTCGACTTCCATCTAAAGCAGGTATTGGAAGTAAATTAAATACTCCTAAATTCACGCTAATATAACCTAGCAAATACAACAAATTAATAAAACCAGTATTTGCAGCCTCTCCAATTACACTTATAACACCAATTGGACCCGAAATATCATTTGCAGAAAACTCTCCTCTAAAGATCCCTGTAAAGAAATCAAATAATAGTTTAACGAAAAACCAAGTGAGTTCTATACCACCTTTAATAGCAGAGGAAGCAGTTCTTGAGTATTTAGGAGTTATACCTATAATAGTTCTTCCCTCTTCTAAAAGTGGTTTAATATCAATATTTATACTTTCATTATTTCGCATGACAATAATTTCAATATTTTCTTGTGGCTTTGAATTGCCTATGGTATCAGTAATCATATCCCAACTATTGATTTCTATACCATTAATTTCTGTTATTACATCTCCCACCATAATTCCAGAATTTGCTGCAGGTGAATTTGAAGAGAATCCGCCTACTATATTGGAAGGAGTACCAGTGTAAAAAGCGACAATAGAAAGGATGATAAAAGCTAGAACGAAATTCATTATAGCACCTGCTGCTACAACAGCAATTCTAGAAAGGGGCGAAACATTATTAAAACTTCTTGGATCATCAGAGTCCTCATTCTCTCCCTCCATTGCACAATACCCACCTATTGGCAATAATCGAAAAGTATATTTAGTTTCACCCTTTATTTTTTGAATCAATTTAGGTCCCATTCCTATTGAAAATTCATTAACTTTTACTCCTACAAGTTTTGCAACAATAAAATGACCTAGTTCATGTAAAAGTATTACTAATAAAAATACAAATATAGCAGCTACTGCTGTTTGCATTTAAACACCACCTCGTTATAACAAGATTTTAATTAAGGTTATTGCATACTTTAAAAACTTAACGAGTATTTCAACAAAGAGAGAGATATGCTCCTCACCTGTTGGATAACGAATACGAAAAAACTACACTTATTAGATTAAGTTAAATCTTTTGCTTCGTTATAAAAATAAATACTCTACAAAATAGTATACTACTGGAGCAGTCAAAATTATACTATCAAATCTATCTAAAATACCACCATGTCCAGGAATAAGATTTCCATAATCTTTTATCCCAGTTATTCTCTTAATTTTAGAAGCTATTAAATCACCTATTTGTGCAATTATTGAGGTAAATAGGGTCAGTATTATGACTTCTGAAATTAAACTAATATCCACTAATACAGAATATATGAGTGTTAAGATTACACTTCCAAATATTCCGCCAATTGATCCCTCAACTGTTTTATTGGGACTAATTTCAGGTGATAATTTTTTCTTTCCAAACATATTTCCAGCAAAATAAGCACATGTATCAGTTCCAAATGCAATTATGAAGATCAACCATATATATTTAGTTCCTTCAAGTGATTTAACATGAAATAGTAAAAAAGGTATGTATATAATTCCTAATAAAGTAACACCTATACTTTGTATATCAACGTCTCTATTAAATAGCAGTGTAATTAGGGATAATATTATTGTCAACGTAAATATGAAACTTAGTTGAATATTATATTGCAAACTTGAAATAAAAAATAATATGGTTGCTAAGTATCCTATAACTCTAATTGGTTTTAGATTTATCTTATGCATTGCATTATAAAACTCCCACAACCCGATTAATGAAATTAACAATATGGATATAGATAAATATAATCCACCCTTATTAACTATGAAAATAAGTAAAATTATTCCAAGTAAAGCTGAAAAAAATCTAATACCAAGATCTTTCACCTATATTCCTCCAAATCTTCTATTTCTATTTTGAAATTCTATAATTGCCTCATAAAGATGATTTGCTTTAAAATCTGGCCATAATACATCAGAAAACCAAAATTCAGAATAAGCAATTTGATATAGTAAAAAGTTACTAAGTCTCTGTTCACCACTAGGTCTAATTACCAAATCAGGATCAGGTTGGCCTTTTGTATATAAATAACTTGAGAAGCTATTTATATTTAAATCATCTACACTAACTTTACCCATTTCTATTTCTTTTAAATATTCTTTTATACCATGAACGATTTCATCTCGTCCACCATAGTTTAGAGCAATATTCAAAACCATACCAGTATTATTTTTAGTTCTTTCAACTGCCTTTTCAACTTCTCTTCTTGGAATTTCATGCAATTCACTAATATCACCAAGTATATTAATAACGATATTATTTTTGGTTATCTTATCCAGTTCTCTTCTAATATATATTATTAGAATTTTCATTAAGCCCTCTATTTCACTAGCAGGTCTTTTCCAATTCTCAGTAGAAAAAGCATATAGGGTTAAATATTCTATTCCTAGTTCATAAGCAGCTTCAACAGTTTCTATTACTCTTTTCATACCTTCTTGATGTCCAAAGTTTCTAGGTAAAGATCTTTTTTCAGCCCATCGTCCGTTACCATCCATAATAATCGAGATGTGTTTTGGAAGTTTATCCATATTTATTTTTGTCTTCAATTCGTTAGTATTATTAATCATAAAGACCTCCACTATGAAAAACCCCTTCTATAGAAGGGGTTTTATATTGTTAAATCTCCATTAGTTCTTCTTCTTTATTTTTTGTTACAGCATCTGCTTGTTCTGTGTATTTATCAGTGATTTTTTTCAATTCTTCTTCAGCTATTTTTAGGTCATCCTCAGAAATTTCTTTGTTTTTTTCAAGTTTTTTAATTTTATCTAATATATCTCTTCGAGTATTTCTAATTGCTACTTTTGCATTTTCTCCATTTTTTCTTACAACTTTTGTTAATTCCTTTCTTCTCTCTTCTGTTAATTGTGGAATTATTAGTCGTATTATTTTTCCGTCATTTGATGGATTTAAACCTAAATCTGATTTAAGTATAGACTTTTCAATTACAGGAATTAAACTAGATTCCCAAGGTTGAATAGATAATAATCTAGGCTCTGGAGCAGATACATTGCTAACTTGTTTTAAGGGAGTCTGTTGTCCATAATAATCAACCATAATCTTATCCAACAAACTTGTATTCGCTCTACCAGCTCTTATAGATTGTAGTTCTTCCTTATAAACGGATATAGTTTTACCCATCTTTGATTCTGCTTCTTTAAGATGTTCTGAATACATATTATTCCTCCTTTACATGCGTTCCGATTCTTTTCCCTAAAATAACGTTTACTATATTATATGGATCATCTATACCAAATACAATTAAAGGTATTTTGTTATCCATACATAATGATGTAGCCGTTGAATCCATGATACCTAGTCCTAAATTAAGTATATCAATATATTTTAATGTGTCAAACTTTTTAGCATTTGGATTAATATTGGGATCGGAGTCATATACCCCATCAACACCTTTTTTACCTAATAAGATTACTTCTGCACTAATTTCTGCTGCCCTTAAAGCAGCTGTTGTATCTGTTGAAAAGTATGGGTTTCCAGTTCCAGCACCAAATATTACAACTCTACCTTTCTCTAAATGCCTAATAGCTCTTCTTCTAATATATGGTTCAGCTACTTGCCTCATTTCAATGGCAGTCTGTACTCTAGTAACTACATCTAAATTCTCAAGAGCATCTTGTAATGCTAGAGCATTCATTACAGTACCCAGCATTCCCATATAATCTGAAGTAGCTCTATCCATATTTTTTGAAGATCTTCCTCTCCAAAAATTGCCACCACCAACAACAATAGCAACTTCTACACCTAAATTATGTATCTCTTTAATGTCACTAGCTATATTTAACACTGTCTCTGAGTCAATACCAGAGTCTTTCCCTCCTGATAATGCTTCTCCACTTAGTTTAAGTATAATTCTTTTAAATATAGGCTCCATTTGCACACCCCTTCGTGAAAAGTTACTGAAAAGGAGAACAACTAGTGTTCTCCTTCTTATATGTTCATTTGCTTTGCAACTTCTTCTGCAAAGTTTTCTTCTTTCTTTTCTAAGCCTTCTCCTACTTCAAATCTTGTAAATCTTCTAATTTTTAAGTTTTCACCAATTTTAGAAATTTTTTCATTTAAAAGATCTTTAACTTTCTTATCAGGATCTTTAATAAATGGTTGATCTAATAAACAGATTTGTTCGTAGAATTTTTCTATTCTTCCGTCAACCATTTTTTTAGCTATATGGTCTGGTTTTCCTTCATTTTTAGCTTGTAAAGTTAATACTTCTCTTTCATGTGCTAATATATCCTCAGGAACTTCTTCTCTACTAACATATTTAGGATTTGACGCGGCAATTTGCATAGCAACATCTTTTACAAAACCCTTAAATTCATCTGTCTTTGCTACGAAGTCAGTTTCTGAGTTTATTTCAACTAAAACACCAATTCTTCCACCATGAATATAAGCATCTACTAGTCCTTCTGAAGCTATTCTACTTGCTTTTTTTGCAGCAGAAGCTAATCCTTTTTCTCTAAGTAAATCAATAGCCTTTTCAATATCTCCATCAGTTTCAACTAGAACATTTTTACAGTCAAGCATTCCTGCTCCGGTTTTTTCTCTAAGTTCTTTAACCAAGGAAGCACTTACTTTCATAATATCCCTCCGTTTTCTTAAAAACAGTAAGAGATTAAGGATAACCTTAATTCTCTTACATGTTTAATTATTATTCTTCGTTAGATTCCATTTGTTCTCCTTGTCTACCCTCAAGAACTGCATTAGCCATTGTTTCTGTTAATAATTTAACAGCTCTTATAGCGTCATCATTTCCTGGAACAACAAAGTCTACTTCATCAGGATCACAGTTTGTATCAACTATACCTATTACAGGTATTCCTAATATTTGAGCCTCTTTAACAGCTATTCTTTCTTTTCTAGGGTCTACAACAAATAACACATCAGGAATTCTCTTCATATTTTTGATTCCACCAAGAAATTTTTCTAATCTCTCAGCTTCATGTCTTAATTGGATAACTTCTTTCTTTGGAAGAACTTCAAATGTTCCATCCTCTTCCATTTTTTCTAATTCATGAAGTCTATCAATTCTTCTTCTGATAGTATTATAATTGGTTAGCATTCCACCAAGCCATCTTTGATTAACATAATGCATATTACATCTTTTAGATTCGTTTTCGATAGCTTCTTGTGCTTGTTTTTTTGTACCTACAAATAGTATTTCTCCTCCATCAGCGATAACTTCTTTAATGAAGTTATATGCTTCTTCCACCTTTTTTACTGTTTTTTGTAAGTCGATAATGTAAATGCCATTTCTTTCAGTAAAAATATATTGTGCCATTTTTGGATTCCATCTTCTTGTTTGATGGCCGAAATGAACTCCTGATTCTAATAAACTTTTCATTGTAATTACTGACATACTATTCACCTCCAAGTTTTTTTCCTCCACTCTCATCATCTATTTTAGGACTCATCATGAGAACTACCCTCAATATCAAAGAGTGTGTGTAATCACTATAGCATTATAACATAATGATTTGCTATTATCAACAATTTAATACTAAATTTTTACATAAAAAAAGGATAGAGTCTATCCTTTCACTTTATCCAATTCTTCAATTAATTTATCATTAAGAATTTTTATATGGGTGCCTTTCATTCCAAGTGATCGTGACTCTATAATACCAGCACTTTCTAACTTTCTTAATGCATTGACTATTACAGATCTTGTTATTCCAACTCTATCTGCTATTTTACTAGCCACTACCAAGCCTTCACTACCATCTAATTCATTGAAAATATGCTCTATAGCTTCTAATTCCGAATATGAAAGAGTACCAATTGCCATTTGAACAACCGATTTCCTTCTTGCGTCTTCTTCTATTTCTTCAGTTTTTGACCTAAGTATTTCCATTCCTACTATTGTAGCACAATATTCTGCAAGAATTAAATCATCCTCATTAAATTCTATTCCAAATCTTGCTAATACTAAAGTACCTAATCTATTGGAACCACTTATTATTGGTACAATAGTTGAGATTTTCCCAGGGTAATCACATATGGTTTTATTATCAAATACGCAATTATCTTCATTCATTAAGTTTTCATTTGTTTCAGTAAAAAGTAATAGCTCATCATTGTAAGATTTTGGGAATCTTCTTTCTTTAACCACTTCAGAATTAACTACGTCACATTCAAATCCATCATGCAATGCATATCCTAGAACTCTACCTTTTTTACTAGATATATAAATATTAGATTCAAGTACATCACTTAATATTTTGCTTAACTCAACAAAGGAAACTGGATTTGAACCATAACTTTGAAGTGTTTTGTTTACCCTTCTTGTCTTATGTAAAAGACTTTCCATTTATATCCTCCTAAACTATTGAAGTCTGTTATATTAATAATAATTATTTTTTCTTAATATATCATATTTATAGAATACTACAAATTTCGTGAAATGTACAGAATATTTATAATATTTATTCTTTTGCTTTAGTATAGCCACATTCTTTGTTGCTGCATTTTATAATACTTTTAGTCTTATTTCGTTTTATTATCATGTACTCTCTACAATTAGGACATTTCTCTTCTATTGGCTCATCCCAAGACACAAAATCACAATCTGGATAATTGCTACACCCGTAAAAGTTTCTTCCTTTTTTAGATCTTTTTTTGACAATATCTCCATCACATTTAGGGCACTTTACACCTATTTTATCTAGAATTGGCTTTGTATTTTTGCATTCTGGATATCCTGGACAAGCTAAGAATTTGCCATAACGCCCGTTTTTTATAACCATATTTCTACCACATTTTTCACATATAATATCTGTCTCTTCATCTTTAATTTCTATCTCTTCTACTTCTTTTTCAGCTTTAATTAAATATTTATGAAATTCATCATAGAATTGGCTTACTACATTTTTCCATGGTACATTTCCCAAGGCAATGTCATCAAGTTGGTTCTCTAGATTAGCAGTAAACTCTTCATTAATAATATTACTAAAATATTCTATTAAAATATCATTTACTATTTTTCCAAGATCAGTAGGATAGAACTGTTTCTTTTCAAGAACAACATAATTTCTAGAAAGAATAGTTGTTATTGTTGGTGCATAGGTACTAGGTCTACCTATTCCTAATTCTTCTAACATTTTTATCAATGAAGCTTCTGTATATCTTGCTGGTGGTTGAGTAAAGTTCTGTTTTGGTATGATTTCCTTTACTTTAAGTAAATCACCTTCATTTAGATCCGGAATATCCATATCTTTAACTTCTTCATCAGTAGTAATATAAACCTTTAGAAAACCAGGGAAGACTAATTTAGAACCCGTAGCTCTAAATAAATAATCATTACTAACTATATTTGCACTAATGGTATCATATTGAGCTTCTTTCATTTGAGAGCCAATAAATCTATCCCATATTAGTTTATAAAGTTTAAATTGATCTCTGGATAAATATTCCTTTATGTTATCAGGTGTAAGAGTAATATTTGTAGGTCTAACGCCTTCATGAGCATCTTGTGTTTCTTTTTTGGACCTATTTCCGTAAGTTTTACCACCATTTGAATATTCTTTTCCATAATTATTAATAATAAATTCTTTTGAAAGACTAATTGCTTCATTAGAAATCCTAGTAGAATCTGTTCTCATATAAGTAATAAGACCTGTTATTCCACCTTTTTTTAAGTCGATACCTTCATATAATTGTTGAGCCAAACCCATAGTTTTTTTAGTCGAAAAGTTTAACTTTTTTGATGCATCTTGTTGTAATGTACTGGTAGTGTATGGAGGATAAGGGTTTCTTTTTCTCTTACCACGTTTAATACTAGAAACTCTAAAATTTTCTTTATCTAAAGAATTTAAAATACAATTAACTTCTTCTTCATTGTTTATTTCTATTTTTTCTTCCTTATTATTAATTATTTTACCTATAAAATTTGATTCAAATCCTTCTTTGCCTTTTAATAAATTTGCTTTTATTGTCCAATATTCCTTAGGTATAAAGCTATCAATCTCTTCTTCTCTATCACATATAAGTTTAACTGTAACTGATTGAACCCTTCCTGCGCTTAAGCCCTTTCTAACCTTTTTCCATAATAATGGGCTTATTTTATAACCTACAAGCCTATCTAAAATTCTTCTTGCTTGTTGGGCATCGACTAAATCAATATCTATACTTCTTGGGTTCTTTATTGAAGTTTTAACTGCTTCTTTAGTAATTTCATTAAACTCAATTCTAATATTCTCACTTTTATCAAGATCAAGAATATGTGCTAAATGCCAAGAGATTGCTTCCCCTTCTCTATCGGGGTCAGTTGCTAAAAATATTTTTTCGCACTTTTTAGCTTCTTTTTTTAAATCTTTAATCACAGGGCCTTTTCCACGAATGGTTATATATTTAGGATCAAAATTATTCTCAATATCAATTCCTAATGCACTTTTAGGTAAATCTCTGACATGACCTACTGATGCTACTACCTTATAATTTTTACCTAGAATTTTTTCAATTGTTCTTGATTTAGCAGGGGACTCTACTATTACCAAATATTTTGCCAAATTTACACCTCCAAACTTCCTAACAAGTTGTAAATATTCTTGCGGAAAGTTCTTTTACTAGTCCTTTTAATTCTAATATTGTTAATATGCTTATTACATTAGAAATATCCATACCCGATTTTAAAGAAATCAAATCAGCATGTATTGGTCCTTCAAATATAATATTCATTATCTTGCTTTCATTTTCACTAAGATTAGATAAGTTTATATCATTTTTTTTATTTTCTGTCAATTTTACTTTTAGCTCATAAATCTCTTCAACAATGTCTTCAATGCTTAATAAAGGTTTAGCACCATCTTTTATTAGTTTATTTGTTCCACCACTGTAAATACTATTTATATTCCCTGGTAAGGAAAAAATTTCTTTACCTTGATCCAGAGCGTGATGAGCAGTTATTAGGGATCCGGATTTCTCTTTGGCTTCTATCACAACAACGCC
Source organism: Tissierellia bacterium (assembly GCA_028708575.1). Taxonomy (GTDB): domain Bacteria; phylum Bacillota; class Clostridia; order Tissierellales; family Tissierellaceae; genus UBA3583. The sequence goes on along the minus strand of JAQVYQ010000008.1, from coordinate 8,782 downwards.
GCTGGATAGTCCAGCTATAATTCTATTCCTTTGAGGAAAATTAAAACTAAGTGGTTCTGTACCAATTGGAAATTCAGTTAATATTAAACCGTTTTTTGATACATCATCATATATTTTAACATTTGATTTTGGATATACTTTATCCAGTCCATTACCAAGTACTCCAATAGTTTTACCACCTAATTCTACAGTAGTTTTATGAGCAATAGAATCTATTCCGGTTGCTAGTCCACTTACAATAGTTACTCCTAAGTTTACTAACTCTTTTGTGAATTTTTCACATGCCCATCTACCATAAGGAGTTGCTTTTCTCGAGCCAACAATTCCAATGGCTATATCGCTGTCAAGTCTATAATCACCTTTTGTGTAGATTACAACTGGTTTGTCATATATATTCATTAAACTTTGAGGATATTTATCATCAAGTATAGTTATTACATTTACATTATATTTATTTATATTTGTTAATATTTTTTCTAGATAATCCATATTTCTATATTTTATTATTTTATTAACTGTTTCTTTCCTTAAAAAGTCACATCTAAATAATATACTTTCATTAATATTCCACAAATCACATAAATCATCAAAGTAATCATATAATTTTTTAATAATCTTATTACTTATACCTAGATTATTGAGCCAGATCAAAATTTTTTTTTCGGAAATCATTAAATTACCCCCAGTATTTATTATCTAGAGTTCTATATCTAATTGCTTCAAGAATATGTTCATCCTCAATATTCTTCATTCCATTTAAGTCTGCAATCGTCCTTGATACTTTCAGAATTTTATTATGTGTTCTAGCACTAAATCTATATCTTTTAAAAGCACTTTTTAAAATTTCTTCTGAACTTGGAGATAATTTGCAATATTTCCTTATATCTTTATTATGAATTTGTGAATTATTATATATTTTATCTCTTTTAAATCTACTGAACTGTATCTCTCGAGCTTTTTCAACTCTTTCTCTTATATTATCAGAAGATTCGGTTCTATAATCATCATTTAAATCTTTATATTCAACTGGTAAAACTTCAATATGCAAATCAATTCTATCTAAAAGAGGATGGCTTATCTTTCCTAAATATCTATCTATATTATTTTGGCTACAAGTACATTCATGTAATGGATCACCGAAGAAGCCGCACGGACATGGATTCATACTTGCAATAAACATAAAGTCAGCAGGATAGCTTAAGGTTCCATTTACTCTAGAAATATTAACAACTCCATCTTCTAATGGTTGCCTTAAGACTTCTAATACATTCTTAGAAAATTCTGGCAATTCATCAAGGAATAATATCCCATTATGAGCAAGTGAGACTTCCCCTGGCTTTGGGACTCTTCCCCCACCAATCATCGCAATATTTGAGGCTGTATGATGAGGAGATCTAAAAGGCCTATCTATCATAAGCCCATTTGAATTAAGTAAACCTGATACGCTATATATTTTAGTTACTTCTATAGATTCTTCAAATGATAACTTAGGTAGTATTGTCGGCAATCTCTTTGCTGCCATGGTTTTACCAGATCCAGGTGGCCCGATAATCAACATATTATGATTCCCAGCAGCTGCTACTTCGAGAGCTCTTTTAAGCCCTTCTTGACCTCTGATATCAGAGAAGTCTATATCAAAATTATTATTATGCTTATTAAGATTTATCCTAGTTGATTTATATGAAGTTATTGTTAATTCATTATTTAAATAATCTACTACTTCTTTTAAACTATTTACTGGAATAATTTCCATATCTTCAATTACGCCACATTCTTCTCTGTTGTCATAAGGAATTATACATTTATTAATATTTTGTTCTCTCATTGAAATTACCATTGGTAAAGCACCATCAATAGGATTTAGCTTACCATCTAGAGATAATTCCCCTATAAATAATGTATCTATTGTATTAACTTCACTGATTACAGAATTAGCCATAAGTATGCCAATTGCAATAGCTAAATCCATTTGGGAACCATCTTTTTTTAAATTAGCTGGAGCTAAATTTATTGTTATTCTATTAAGAGGAAATTCATACCCACTATTTTTAATTGAAGTTCTGACTCTCTCTTTAGATTCTTTTATTGCAGTATCTGGTAGTCCAACAATATTAAATACAGGCAATCCCCTTGAAAGATCTGTTTCAACTTCTATAATATGGCCATTTAAACCATGTAATACACAAGTCTTTACTTTAGAATACATATTATCCCCCTTACATAAATCTTATTGCCTTGGTAATAGCGAGAATTCGCTAGTTTTTTTCAATTATGGACAAAAAGCGTTTTCTATATGATTAATCTTTAAATTATTTGTCAAATAAATTTCCATTATATCATATCTAAATTGTATATTATGATGATTTTTATACTTTATATATGCTAGGGATGTATTAATAATTTTTCTTTGTTTTCTAATGTCAACTGCTTCAAAAGCATAACCATATTTATAACTTGTCCTTGTTTTCACTTCGATAAATACCAAAATATCATTATGCATTGCAATAATATCAATTTCACCAATTTTATTTTTATAATTTATTTCTATTATAGTATAGCCTTTGTTTATTAAGTAATTTTTTGCTATTTTTTCACCAGTTTTTCCTTTATCAATATTATTAACCATGATTAATTCCATCCAGTATTTTTTTTAGAAACGTATGCCTATGCATTGTAGTCGGTCCGTAGATTTTTATAGCATCAATGTGTTTATTAGTACCATAACCTTTATGTTTTTCAATAGCATAATTAGGGTGCATATTTGCCCAATCTAAGCATAATCTATCTCTATATACTTTTGCAATAATTGATGCACAGGCGATGCTATGGCATTTTTCGTCGCCTTTAATTATGGCTTCTTGAGGTATATCTATATAGACTTTTTCAGCATCTACTAATAAATAATCTGGAATTACTTTGTTGCCAGACTTGTCCACTAAATTCTCAACAGCTAATTTCATAGCTAATCTTGTACTTTCCTTAATATTGATTTCATCTATTGTGTTTGAATCAACCCTACCAATTCCACATGCAATACAATTGTCTAATATTATATCATATAATTTCTCTCTTTTTTTAGGAGTTAGTTTTTTTGAATCATTAACTCCTTCAATTAAAAGACCTTTAGGCATAATAATTGCACACGCGACTACATCTCCAAATAGACAGCCTCTTCCTACTTCGTCTATACATGCAATGTATTCATAACCTTTATTGTGAATTTCAATTTCTATTTTTATCATTTACTCACCCTGCTTTTTGGCAATTCAAGTGTAATATTGGCTATTACGCCTTTTCTAAACTCATCTAGTACAATATTACTGGTCTTTGTGTAATCAAATTCCCCTCGTTTTAAAATACAACCTCTTCTATTTGCTATTGATTCCATTATCTCTAAAGGTGTTGCATTTTGTAATTCAATATTATATCTTTTCATTAATGATTCTGGAGCAATATTCATAAGCACTTCAATTAACTTAAGTGCAAGTGTTTCAGTATCTAAAATTTCATCTTTTATAGCTCCAGTAAACGCAAGATTTAAGCCTACAACTTCTTCTTCAAATTTTGGCCATAAAATTCCAGGAGTGTCTAATAATTCTAATGAGCCCTTTATTTTTATCCATTGATTGACTTTAGTAATACCTGGTTTATTTCCAGTTCTTGTACCTTTCCTACCAGAAAGAGTATTTATTAAAGTAGATTTACCAACATTTGGTATACCTAGTATCATAGCCCTAATAGGTCTATTTATTACCCCTCTATCTTCATAGGATTTTCTTTTATCCTTTAGCACTTCACTGGCAAGTTTTAAAATATTTTCTACGCCTTTGCCACTAAGGGAATTAAAAAGTATTGAAGGTACATCACTGTCTCTATAATGATTTTGCCATAAACTATTCGATTTGTCATTAGCCAAATCTGATTTATTCAATATTATTATTCTAGGCTTATCTTTAACTATGCTATCGATAACAGGATTCTGGCTACTATATGGTATTCTAGCATCCAAAAGTTCAAAAACAACGTCAACTAAAGAAAGGTTTTTTTGTATAGCTTCTCTTGTTTTTTTCATATGTCCTGGATACCAATTTATATTCATGTTTGCATTCATTTAATCACACCTTAATCAAGTATATCCACTTGCACGAAATTACATTAAAAATGGGACTAACTAGTCCCATTAATAAAATTTCTTCTCTTTAACTTTTGCAGCTTTACCTTGTCTATCTCTTAAGTAATATAGTCTAGCTCTTCTAACCTTACCTTTTCTAGTTACTACAAGCTTCTCTATCCTTGGTGAATGAACAGGGAATGTTCTTTCTACTCCTACACCATAAGATAGTCTTCTAACAGTAAATGTTCTTCTAGAGCCTTCTCCTTGGATCTTTAAAACAGTTCCTTCATAAACTTGGACTCTTTCACGAGTTCCCTCTATAACTTTGTAATGGACTTGAACAGTATCTCCTACATTAAAGTTAGGTATATCATTTCTTAATTGATCATCTTCAATCATCTTTATTATATCCATTATTATTCCTCCCTTCTCATAGACGTTCTTACATTTATTGTAGAGGACCGTCCTTATTTAACACTTTGGTATTATAGCATAATTATGTTTTAAACACAATTAATAATTATTTCTCATGATTCATTAAATCTGGTCTCTTCTCTAAGGTAACTCTAACAGATTCCTTCCTTTTCCAATCAGCAATTTTTTCATGATCTCCGCTTAATAGAATTTCTGGAACAGTATAACCATTAAATTCTCTTGGTCTAGTATACTGGGGGTATTCTAATAGTCCATTATAATGAGATTCATCCATAAAAGATTCTTCACGACTTAAAACATCAGGTAGTATTCTCGTTATACAGTCAATTAACACTAAAGCAGGTATTTCACCACCTGTCAAAACATAATCACCAATTGATATTTCCATATCTACGTAATTATCAATAATTCTATTATCAATACCCTCATAATGACCGCATAAAAGAATTAAATGTTTCTCTTTTGATAAGGAATTTACAATATCTTGATTTAGTGCTTTTCCTTGAGGTGATAAATATATAACTTTTGAATCTTCTGTTCTTACATGATTAATTGAATCATAGATCGGTCCAGGCATCATTACCATACCAGGCCCCCCACCAAATGGATAATCATCAACTTTTTTATGTTTATCCTTAGAAAAGTCTCTAATATTTGTGCAATTAATCTCTACCCTATTATTGTCAATTGCTCTTCCAATAATGCTATAATTATATAGATTATCAAAAAACTCTGGAAACAATGTTAATATATCTATTATCATTCTATCAATCCTTCAATAGGGTCAATAATAATTAATTTTTCTTTAATATTAATATCTTTAATAAATTTCTTTACAGCTGGTATAAGGTATTCGTTTGATTCATTTTTATCCTTTATTACATAGACATCATTGCTATATTCTTGTAATACATCTTTTAGAATGCCAATTGAATTCCCCTTAGTATCGACTACATTACACCCAATTAAATCATAGATAAAATAGTGATTTTTAGGTAATATAATTCTGTTTTCATCGTCTACAAAGATATAAGAATCCTTATACTTGAGGATGTCATTGATATCATTGTATTCTTTAAATTTAAGTATAACAATACCTTTATGGTATTTAACAGATTCAATATTAACCAATATTTTACTTTCACCAATATAAGCTAGCTTGAGAAAATCAAATCTAATAATATCGTTAGTAAAAGGGTATACCTTAACTTCTCCTCTAATACCATGGGAATTTATTATTTTACCTACTATTGTATAATTCATTTTATCACCATTTTAAGACAATTATTGAATTATTTCAACAACTACCCTCTTATTATCCTTAATTGCTGCTGCCTTAACTACGGTTCTAATAGCTTTGGCAATTCTACCTTGTTTGCCAATTACTTTTCCCATATCTTCTTGAGCTACTTTAAGTTCAATTATAACAGATTGGGAGCCTTCAATTTCATTGACGCTTACTTCATCAGGATTATCAACAAGAGCTTTTGCAATATACTCTACTAATTCTCCCATCGTACGCACCTCCATGAATTATTCCTCAATATTATCTGTAGCACTTTCTTCTGCAACAGTTTCTTCT
>JAQVYQ010000008.1:0-2551 GCA_028708575.1 Tissierellia bacterium | reverse complement strand
TTTCTTCTGCAACAGTTTCTTCTACAATACTTTCTTCTACATTATCAAATAAACCACTTGTTTTGAATAGTCTTTCAACAGTATCTGTAGGTCTTGCTCCATTTTTTATCCATTTAATAGCTTTTTCGTTATCAAACTTAACTGTCTTAGGTTCTGTTAATGGATTATAATATCCAATTTCTTCTATAAATCTACCATCTCTTGGAGAACGAGAATCAGATACAACTATTCTATAAAAAGGGTTTTTCTTAGCACCTATTCTTTTTAATCTAATTTTAACTGCCATTTAATTCACCTCCTAATAATTAATATTTATTTAGAAAAAGGGAAATCCAAGTTTACCTTTTTTCTTCATTGTTTTTTCCATACTAGAAAACTTCTTCATCATCTTTCTGGTCTCTTTAAATTGTTTTAAAAGTTTATTGACGTCTTGTACATTTGTACCACTGCCTAAAGCAATTCTTTTTCTTCTGCTGCTGTCAATTATTTCGGGATTATCCCTTTCATTCTTAGTCATAGATTTTATTATGGCCTCAATTCTACCAATATCCTTGTCATTAACATCTAAGCCTTTTAATGCCTTTGAGTTAATTCCTGGTATCATTCCTAATATCTGATCTAATGAACCCATGTTTTTCATTTGTTCTAATTGATCTAAGAAATCATCAAATGTAAATTGTGATGTTCTAATTTTTTTCTCAAGTTCTAGCGCTTTTTTTTCATCAATATTTGCTTGCGCTTTTTCTATTAAACTTAAAACATCTCCCATACCTAATATTCTAGATGCCATTCTATCCGGGTGGAAAGGCTCTAATTGGTCTAATTTTTCACCCATACCAACAAACTTTATTGGTTTACTTGTAACAGCTCTAATAGATAATGCCGCCCCACCTCTTGCGTCACCGTCTAATTTTGTAAGTATAACACCAGTAATTCCTAATGTATCATCAAATGATTGGGTTACGTTTACTGCATCTTGACCTGTCATTGCGTCTAACACAAGCAGGATTTCATTAGGATCGACTGCACTGCGTATATTTTTAATTTCTTCCATAAGCTCTTCATCAATATGCAGTCTACCAGCAGTATCTATAATAATAATATCATTTCCATGTTTTTTACCATGTTCTAAAGAGGCTTTTGCAATATCTACTGGATTAATTTTATCACCCATAGAAAAAACTGGAACTCCAACTCTCTCACCAACTACTTCAAGTTGTTTAATAGCAGCAGGTCTATATACATCACAGGCTACTAGTAAAGGCCTTTTGTTCTGTTTTTTGAGATTAAAAGCTAATTTACCTGTAGTAGTTGTTTTACCAGCACCTTGTAGACCACACATTAGGATAACAGTCGGTGGTGATGAAGCAAAGTTAATTTTTGATTCTTTTTCACCCATTAACAATGTTAACTCTTCATTTACAATTTTAACTACCTGTTGACCTGGAGTTAAACTCTCCATTACTTCAGTTCCTACAGATCTTTCTTTGACAGTTTTAATAAAATCTTTTACTACTTTAAAGTTAACATCAGCTTCTAGGAGTGCAAGTCTTACTTCCCTCATGGCTAAATCCAAATCTTTTTCTGATAGTTTACCTTTTCCTTTTAATTTTCCTAAAGCATTTTGCAATTTTTCAGATAAACTTTCGAAAACCACAATATCGACCTCCTACCTAGTCAATAATTTTATTGCCTATATCTTTAATTTTTAAGGCATTCTGATATACTGAATCTATACTATTTTTTTTCCCAAAGCCTTCTAATTCATTAGCAATATCTATTATATTTCTCAAAGAATCTTCAATTTTATTGAATTTTCCGATCAGTCCAAGTGTATCTTCATAATGATAAAGTTTTTGCTCTGATCGTTTTAATGTATCATAAACTCCTTGCCTTGTTATATTCGTTTCTTCTCCTATTTCAGTCAGAGACAAATCATAAATATAATATAATTCAACAACTTGATATTGTTTATTACTTAAAAGTTTTCCATAAAAATCAAATAGTATTCCAACTTCAACAAGCTTTTCCATTATATCACCACATAATATTAGTGTCAAGTAATAAACTTGACACTAATATATTAGTATAAATAATCCGACTTGTCAACAAATTAATCAAAAATAGCATCAACAAAATCATCTACATTAAATGGTTGCAAATCATTGATACCTTCACCTACACCAACTAATTTTACTGGCAATCCAAGTTCTGATTGTAATCCTATGACTACTCCACCTTTAGCTGTACCATCTAATTTGGTGAGAACAATTCCTGAAATGTTTACAACCTCCTTAAATACTTTTGCTTGATTAATGGCATTTTGTCCTGTTGTCGCATCTAAAACCAACAATACTTCTTTTGTAGCATCGCCATAATCTTTGTCAACGATTCTAAATATTTTATTTAATTCATTCATTAAATTAGACTTATTGTGTAAACGCCCAGCTGTATCACAAATTAATAAATCTGTTTTTCTTGCTTTTGCTGCTTGTATACCGTCATATATCACTGCAGCTGGATCAGCCCCTTCTTTATGAGAAATTATATC
>JAQVYQ010000055.1 GCA_028708575.1 Tissierellia bacterium | reverse complement strand
TATTTGCCATCTTCAATAATTTTGCCTTTATCAATCACTATAATCCGATCACATTGCTTTATGGTTGAAAGCCTATGGGCAATAACAATTCTTGTACACTTCAAATTATCTAGTGAGTCCGACACCTTCTTCTGTGTTATGTTATCAAGTGCACTAGTAGCTTCATCAAACATCAAAATCTTTGGTTTCGGTGCTATTGCTCTTGCAATCATGAGGCGTTGCCTCTGCCCACCTGATACCCCACCGCTACCTTCAGAAATAATGGTATGCATTCCCATAGGCATTGCACGAATGTCATCTGCAATACCTGCAAGTTCCGCTGCCTCCCATGCATCGTTCATTGTCAACCAAGGTGCTGAAATAGTAATATTAGAAAAAACATCTCCTGAAAACAATTTACCCGACTGCATTACAACTCCTATATTTCGTCTTAGAGATTTTAAATCAATGGTGGATAAATCCTTACCATCAAAATATATTGCTCCTTTTTGTGGCTCTTCAAATCCAAGCATAAGGCGCATAAGCGTTGATTTTCCACAGCCTGTTCTTCCTACAATTGCAACATATTGACCTGCTCTTATTTTCATAGAAAAATTATCTAAAACAAGTGGCATATTCTCCTTGTATCTAAAAGAAACATTATTCAACTCAATTGATCCTGATAGCTTTGTCACAACTTTTTTGCCCGTAGATATCTCTGGAAGAGTTTTTATAATTGGAAGTGCCATTTCTAAAACTGGTCTTATATTAGCAAGTGTAAGTGCAACACTAGAAAGTGATAAAAACGCACCGCTGACCATACCGTAAGAAATGTTAAATGCCATATAATCACCAACACGAACCTTTGATCTAATAGCCACATAATAAAGTACAATCATTCCTACAGAAGTGATCATCATAGAAAATACATGATTAAGCTTTATAAACAAAGGTGGGTCATATTTTAATTTTGCTGACTTTGCATACAAATTTGCCCAATTTGAAAAAGCACGACGCTCTGCCCCGCAAAGCTTAAGTTTTTGTACTCCTGAAATAAGTGAAAAGATTAGGCCGTTTTCCCTTGCATCAAGGGCCATTGCCTGCCTTGAACGTCTCATTTGAATCAATGTTGAAAGAATTGAAAATGCTGCTGTTATAAAAGTAATAGTAAGTGCTGGTATAACAAGTGTTGGTGCATAGGAAAATATCTGTCCAATATAAATAAGAGAAAAAATTGAAGTAAGACCAGTTGTTAATATTGCATTTGTAAGCATACTGCAAAGACTGCTTAAAGACTTTGTACGGCTTGATAGCTCACCTGCACTATATTCCTTAAAAAATGAAGCGGGTAGTGAAAGTATACGCATCATAGCAGCCGATTCTACTGAAATATCCAATTTAGTTGTAATACGATTCATTACAAGAGATTTAGTAATATTTATTAGTGATGATGAAATAGCAACCCCAATCAAAAGTATAGTAGCTGGTAGCAATACTCCATAATTATTGCTATTTATCACGTTTCCAAAAATAATCTTATTTGTATATGGTACAAATAGCCCTACCAAAGCAACAGCAAAAGAAGCCATTACTACCATAACAATGTCACTTATAGATAATGTTCTTACTATGTATAAAAGTAAATCCTTTATTGAAAGTTCTTTTAACGGTAAAGGTTTATAAAAGCAAATAGCTTCCTCAGAGATTTTTTTTGAGATCTCCTTAGTAATTTTTATATTATTGCCACTTTTACGTTCGAAATATGAATACCCAGAAAGGCCACTAGGTATAATAGCAATAATCTCACCATCTGTAGTCTTTCCTAGCAAAGCCCCTATACCATCCTTGTACCAGCTACCCTCAAGTTTTACCGTGCGTCTCATTATTCCTGATGGATGTAGCAAGTATTCTAACTGGTCATTTGTATCAACAAGCCCATTAGGAAGTTCTTGTGGCTTTACACCATAAAACTTCAGTATTTCATTTATGGCATCCTTGGAAATCTGACTAGAATCAAAATCTATATCAGATAAAATACTAGGTCCCATAATGGCACTAGACATATTTGTAAAGCTATTGGCAAAGCTTTCCTCATCACTTTTAATTCTCTGTTTTATTTGCTCATCATATATACTCATATGAATATCCTCCTATTCGTTGGTAACAAGCTGTGTATACATACCATTCTGAGCATATAGTTCTTCATGTGTACCACGCTCAACGACTTTCCCTTTATCCATAACAATAATTTCATCACAATCTCTTATGGTGGAAAGCCTATGTGCTACAACAATACAGGTAATCCCTCTGTCTTTAATAGCATTTACAACCTCATATTCCATTTTAGCATCCAGGGCACTGGTAGCCTCATCCATAATAATAATGGTAGGATCACCAGCAAGAACTCTAGCAATTTCCATTCTTTGACGTTGGCCACCTGAAAAGTCCTTACCGCCCTCCATGATTTTATAATTGTAGCCACCTTCACGCTGCATAATATCCTCATGTAATCTAGCATCTCTTGCTGCCATAATCATTTCAAAATCTTCTATTGAGTTATCCCACATTTTAATATTGTTTGAAATTGTATCCTCAAACAAAATTATATCCTGATCAACAACTGCAAGAGAACCTGTAAGGATTTCATGATTTATTTCATTTATTGGTTTACCATCAAAGAGTATTTGGCCGCTCCATGGTTTATATAATCCTGAAATCAACTTTGATAGAGTAGATTTGCCACAGCCACTTGGACCTACAAAAGCAATACGGCTACCTTGACTTAAGGTCAAATTGAAATCTTCAATCAATGGCTCCCCTAAGGGTGAATATCCGAAGCAGATATTTTTCATTTCAATATTTCCACTAAGCTTTTCATAAGACTCTAATACACTATTTTCTTCATATTCCACGTCAGGCGGATAGCTCATAATATCTTCAACTCGTTCCATATTGGTTCTCATCTCATTTAATGCTTGTCCAACAGAAATCAATGATTGTGCTGGTGCACTAAAAGAACCCATGAATCCTTGAAATGCTAAAATCATACCTACACTAAATTCACCAATCATAGTAAGTCTTACACCTATAATTAAAATTGCTATGTTAATAATAGAAGTAACAATTGCTGGAATTGCTCCAAGGTATTGATTTATTTTTAAGTATTTAATTGATGAAGTATTTACTGCTGCTTGATATCCTGACCATTTTTCAAAAAAACCATTTTCTGCGCCAGATGCCTTAATAGTTTCAATCATCTCAATGCCGGCTATTGTAGCACCTGCAAGCTTCCCACTATCACGCATCTGTACTCTTGATATATTTACTCTTTTTTTAGAGATTAGTCCTGCCAATGAAATGTTAATAACAATGGATGAAATGCCCACCATTGTAAGTAAAGGGCTGTATCTAATCATAACAACTAGATAAAAAATCATCATAACAAAGTCCAAGAGCATAGGTGCTAGTTGCTTTATCAATGATGATGCTATACCTTCATTAGTCCTCTGTCTAGTAGTGATATCTCCTGCCATTCTTTGAGAAAAGAACTCCATTGGCATACGCAAAACATGCCACATAAATGTTGAGTTAGCAATAATAGCAAGTTTACCTTCAATTTTTAACATATATATTGTATTTACGCACTCTACAGCAATTTGAATTGCTGCTATTCCACCCATGGCGAAAATAAATGGATATAGCCAATTATCATTATGTCCCTTTAGCAATACATCCACAAATACTCTAGAAAAAACAGGATTAATAATCCCAATTATTGAAGTGGTTATTGTAGTAAGTATAATAAATATAAAAGCTGTTTTAGTTCCCTTAAGACGCTTTTTTGCAAAATCCATTACTGATCTAGGTTTTCCTCCTGGCTGAAAGCCTTCTGTTGGTTCAAATCGTAAGCATAAGCCAGTAAATGACTTATCGAACTGGTCCATGGACACAGAAACCAAGCCTTTAGCAGGATCATTTATTATTGCTTTGTCAGCTTTGAAACCATTAAGCACAACAAAATGGTTGAAATTCCAATGTATAATACAAGGAAAACCACCAATTTCCCTAAGCTGTTCAGGCTCAAAACGGTAGCCCTTGGCAACTAAGCCATGAAATCTTGCTGCTAGTAACATATTTTTTGCACTTGATCCATCCCTTGATACACCACAATCCGCACGTAGTTGTTCTAGAGTGAGCCACTTTCCATAGTAAGAAAGTACCATAGCTAAACAAGCAGCCCCACATTCAAGAGACTCCATTTGCATTACAATTGGCACTTTAGCGTACCCTTTTACTTTAGGTGATGGTACTCCCTTTTTATTTGCCATTACCTACACCTCAATTAAGAATGAATTTTATAGGGTTTACTTTTTCAGATACTGTATGTATTACAGTATTACCATTTTTATCTATAGTTGTAACCTTTTCATTTATTTCAACTGTACCAAAAATACTCCAAACAAGAATTGATCCAAGAAGTATAATGGCAGCAATTATTATAACCCAACCGCTTGGGTTAGAAACTTTTATATAGTCATTTAATTGCTCCGGGGACTGTACTCTATCAATACTTGATTGTCTAAATACAGTTTTATTCATAGAAACCACTCCCTATTTAATAGTTAAAACATCAGAAAAACCTGTCATATCAAAAACTTCCATAATTTCATCAGATACATGACTTACAATAAATGTGATATTCTTTGATTTTGCTGCCTTAGCTGCCATAAGAAACACTCGTAATCCTGCTGATGAAATATATGCTAATTCCTGTAAGTTAAGCTCGATTTCCTTTGCAATATCGAATTCAGGAATTAAAGCCAATTGGAGTTGTGGAGCAGTTATAGTATCTAATCTACCTTCTAGTGCAAAATTTGTCGCTTCTCCTGAATTTGTTTTTTGAATATTTAACATTTGAAACCTCCATATTATGAATTCACCACTATTTACTAATATTTTACCATAAATATACTGATACTCAATGCAATTTAATTAAATGTTCAAAATATATCATTATTTGCTAAAAAATGATAAACACGCGGATGACATTTATAATTTATATAAAACTACCATTATGGTTTTAAACTTGTTATACTATTATGTGTAGAGGTACATAAGAACAGGACAGAAATATACTCATTTACACAGTAGATAAAAATAACAAGTAAGAGGGGAGAAAACATGAGAACAAAGGAAAAAATCTTATCCCTGCTATTGGCAATTGCTATGTTGGCAGGTTTACTACCCATTACGGCTCAGCCCGTCTATGCGGCCACAAGGGAGGAAAAATATTTTACATTTGATAAGGCTACAGGAACAATAACAGACTATAGTGATATAGGACCAAAAGCAGTAGATATTCCAGCTTCTATTGATGGAGTATATGTTATAACCATAGGTGATGGAGCATTTGAAGATAATGAATTAACCTCAGTTACAATACCAGATTCAGTGACAACCATAGATGAGGGAGCTTTTTATAAAAATGAATTGACCTCGGTCACAATACCCAATTCAGTGACAACCATAGGAGATTATGCTTTTAGTGAAAACAAATTAAACTCAGTTATAATACCGGATTCTGTGACAACCACAGGAATATGTGCTTTTTCTAATAATAAATTAAACTCAGTTACAATACCTGATTCATTAACAACCATAGGCGGTGGAACTTTTAATTCTAATCAATTATCAGATGATCAAGCTTTTATTTATGCAAGAAATTCTGATGGAACAGAAGATATAACAAGACTAGTAAGTTATGGCGGCGCAAAAAGAGATAATGTAACAATACCAGATTCTGTCACATCCATAGGTCAATATGCATTTATAGATAATGAATTAACTTCCGTAACAATACCGGATTCTGTGACAAACATAGGTGATTATTCTTTTTCTTTTAATAAATTAACCTCAGTTACAATATCAGATTCTGTGACAAGCATAGGTTGGGGAGCTTTTACTTCTAATCAACTAACAGATGAACAAGCTTTTATTTATGCAAGAAATTCTGATGGAACAGAAGATATAACAACACTATTAAGTTATGCTGGCGCTAAAAGAGATAATATTACAATACCAGATTCTGTGACAACTATAGGAGAATATGCATTCGAAAGTAATGAATTAACCTCAATTACAATAGCAGATTCTGTAACAAGCATAGGTGAGGGAGCATTTTATGATAATAAATTAACCTCAGTTTCTATACCGGATTCTGTGACAAACATAGGAGAATATGCTTTTTGTTATAATGAATTAAGCTCAGTTTCAATACCGGATTCAGTTGCAAGCATAGGAAAACATGCTTTTTCTGCTAATGGACCATCAGGAGACAGTGGAAGCATCCCAACATCAGATTTTGTAGGAACTTGGGTAATAGAAACTGGTTCTAAAACTTTCAAAAAAATTATGGAAACAGATAGCTTTGCTGATGTAAAGGAAGGCACATGGTATTATGAGCCGCTTATGATGGCTCGTGACAAAGGTTGGTTTGAAGGACCTTCTACAACTACCTTTAGTCCAAACACAGCTATGACCCGAGGCCTATTTGCAACAGTACTGTGGAGAATTGAAGGTCAACCAACTGCAAAGGCTCACAACTTTAAGGATGTGGCTGCAGATGATTATTACAATTCGGGCGTAGCATGGGCAGTAGAACATGGCATTGTAAAAGGATACGACAACGATTTATTCAGCCCTAATAACAATATAACTCGTGAACAACTTGCAGTAATTCTCCATAACTATGAAGAATATAAAGGATATGACGTGAAATTAAGCAGTGATCTATCAAAATTCGTAGATGGAGACAAGACTTCAGCCTATGCACTTGATGCCATGAAATGTGCAGTAGGCTCAGGAATAATTAATGGTAAGGGTGGAGACATACTTGATCCTACAGGCAATACTACTTATGCCGAAGTTGCTACCATGCTGATGAGATTTTTAGAAATAATGGCAAAGTAACAACCATCATCAGTAAAATAATAAAACCACTGATCAAAAACAGTCACTTAAATAGAAAAGCGACGGTTTGGAATAGATTATTCCAACCGCCGCTTTTTTCTTTATTTGATTTTAAATTCACAGTGAACAATGGCGGTAATTTCTTTCTCCAAAGAATAGGTGTCATTCATACCATAATCAGATATTTCGTTTGAGTACAAAGGGGTAATCTGAATAATACCCATATCAGCATACTTCAACTCTCCAAGCTCATTGCCAGCATTTTGCGAAATCATTTCAGCACGTTTTCTAGCATCCTTGGTGGCTTCTGCTAGCATGGTCACTTTCAAATCGGCAATCTTTGTATACATATACTGAGGAGCGTTGGACTGAAATTCTATACCTTCATTAATCAATTCTGTAACCTGTCGAGAGATTTCCGTAATCTTATCAATCTCTTCGGAGCTTATGGTAACGGTCTGATTAAGTTCATAATAGTCTATATCGCTTGTATATTGCCCACTAGGAAGAATTATATAATTTGTATATGTGTTGATTGAGGAAAATACAATTTTATCTGTTGGAACCCCTTCCTTAGTAAGGTATTCCAATACCTTTGCCTTATCAACTTCTAATTCTGTGTAGGCATCTTTTAAAGAAGGAGACATTGATGAAAAACTTCCAGTCCAGACTATAAGGTCTGATGTAATCTTCTGTTTGGCTGATCCAGTCACAATAATTCTATTGTTACCTTCTTTGAATTCACTTAATCCATTAACGATAATCAAAGAAGAGACAACTATTGCTATTGCACATATAATTGCTATAAAAAGATTAGTCATGTTCTTAATTCTTGATTCATTCATAGTATTTCCTCACCCCTTTATATATTTTGCTTCTAAATAGTTAACAAAGTTCTAACATAATATTATAATAGCACTTAGAATAACAGTTTACAATATGGTAAGTGTTCATCCTACCACTTTAGAAGTGAGGGAATTCTTATGTTCAATCAAAAAAGTAAAAACCCTGTGATTATTGAAATCACAAGGTTTTCTTATGGCAAAGGTACTACCTATTGATGCAATGCACCGCCCCTATTTCAAATCGTTTTGTTTTGCACCGCTTTGCACACCCCTAATTTGCATCCAAAAACATCTGGAAGAACGCTAATGTTGACACTCATCGTATCAATATTAGCGTTCTTATGTGGCATACCTACCGCTAATTGTTGTGGTAAACTAAAGTTGTAACACTCGAACCTTATAGATAATAATATCTATAAAGGAAAGAGGACTACAAATGAAAAACTACGAGAACGAGTTCAAACAGTTGTTCGCGTCAAGACGAGAATATAGTAGACAGAGAATTTTCCTAAAAATCAGCTAAGGGTTTTACCCATATCGCAACGTTCTCCCAAATGGAATCGCGCGCATACTTGTTTGCATTATAGCCTACAACGATTATTGATGTTAGATATCCAGTAAATCCTGACTTTTATTTTCAACAAAACATAGAGAAATCATACTTAAATAGAAGGCAGTGCCAACTTCTTGATTGCCTCCGGAGGAATTTTCGTCAATTAACTGTGTTATATAAGCAAGTGATAAAACTGTTGTATTGTAGCTAACCATTATAATTTCGTATCACCTAGAAAATTCACTATTTTAATCCATGCATTCTTAGTATTTTGAAAATCCTTATAATGTTCTTTCACATGAGCGTCAAAAAAATCAAGTTCGCTTAATATATCTTTAAATTTATCATTTGCAAAATAGTCACATATACTAGGGATAACTTTAGATAAATTTTCTTTAATTAGATGTATTTCAGTTTCATAATTTTCTCTATCTGTTATATAAAGCAGAAGCGGCTTATAGCGAATCCAACCCAACGAGGCTTGTAAAAACCTTTTCGCAATTACAGTTGACTTCGCATTCATTGTTTTTAATTTGTTAGGAAGCACACCAAGCAGTAAGTTTTGATAAGTTGAAAAACCATCATGGAATGTATAGCAAGGGATCTTTCGTATCGTACACTCGCTAAGGCAAGTGCTTAAAAAAGTATCCTCACCTCTTGCGCGAGGGGGGTTGTAAAAGGGAAATATCTTATCGGTGTCTTTTAGATTAAAACCTAAATTGGCGCCTGAAACAAATTTCATACCATTCATTTCCTTGACAACCTCAACTTTTTTACTTTCAATGATGTCAAGATTTGCATAAGTAACGCCGCCGTTGAGCATTTTTTCTTTTATTGATTCCCAATTGATAATATCATTGCTTATAGATTCCACGAAAATTTTAAATTCATCCTCGGAGAGTTTGTCGTTAAACTCCAAGTATGGTATCGGAGAAATATAACCGCAATGATGTCCATGTGTCATATCGCAATACTTAATATTTTCAATGTGAGTTGATAAAACCTCTTGCCCCTTCCAAACAATACTATCATTAACTCTGAGAGTTGCAATTGGATATTCGTCATCATCAAGAAAAATAAGATAGTCCATCTTGTTCTTTAAAGCGAAATATAAAACGGCATTTCTTTTCATTGCGTAGCCTTCACCAAATATCAATTCTGATTCTTTTAAATCAATAATCTTATTCTTTATTAGATATTGCACCTCAGTTGCAATTAAGGAAGTGCCTATATAGAAAGCCGAATCAACCGTATCGAGGATTTCCTCATCCGAGATTTTATAATCACTCATCTTTGTACTTTTATAGTCTAAATCATAAGCCACAAAAAGATGAAGCGCATATTTTTTGCTGTCTACAATATCTGATTCATTCCAATTATTAATATATGTTTTTGCAACCCTCTTAAAATTCTTACGTCCTGTTACAAATCCAACACCAACATTTATCTTTTTCTTATTATTTATCATATGACTTCGCCCGCTTTCCACTCTATCAAATTGGGGGAGGTATCCAAGATTGAGTCATATTGCTCCTTGATTCCATAAATGGCATCAGGGTCCAACTCTTCATATCTCTTGAATTTTGCTTCCCTATCTTCCTTGGTTGCCCAACCGAGATGCTTAATGCGAGCTTCGTTTTCAGCTTTTTTAAAGGAAAAAGTATTGTTGGGAAATCTGCCACAATGTTGGGGGGATTCATTCCATAAATAATGAAACGACGATTGATACCTCATAAGAAACGGTCTGTAAATGCTGTGTGAATTCCAATACTCATCCTCACGGTAGTGGGTCTTGTCCCACATGTCATAAAGCCTAAAGCAATAAAAATCATATTCTTGATTATTGATTAGCTTTTCTGCATTGTCCCAAAAGCTATCTTCTAAAATCTCATCTGCATCAAGATTCAAAATCCAGTCAGGATTTGTTTTAATTGTCTCATTCCATTGTTGTTTCCTAAGATTAGATTCGTTTGCAAACATAGATTCATTGTTTATAATTATATGCAAAGGTATGTCTTTCAATTGTTCTCTGCATATGTCAACTGTTCTATCCGTGCTGCCATCATCAATAATTACAGCTTCGTCAATATGCCCCTTTAGACTATTTAGAACTTGACCCAAATAACGTTTTTCTTCGTTTTTAACAATCATCGAAAGCGTAATTTTATTCTCTACCTTTTTGTATTGACGTACAAGATTGGCATCAGCATCATTCGCCTTAACATAATCAGCTACGCCAGCTAAATCCCTTTCTCTATAAATGTGATAAGCCGGATAATGGGTGTCAACAAAAAGTTCAATTCCAAGAACGGCTGCCCGTACGCAAAAAAATCTATCTTCTCCCCAAATAACTAGGTTTTTAATGGATTTAAAGTTAACTCCTTTTAACAAAGCACTCCTGCTAATCAACGTGCAGGCACCTAATCCTCCAACTTCATATAGCCCGGGAACTCTAAGCTGATTTAAAAACTTTGTTTGTCTTATACCCATTTCCTGTTCAGTAAGTTTCTCGCCCGGCTCTTTAGGCACTAAGTCATATTCATCAAACAGCCAAACATTTGGCTGAAGAGGCAGATTATTATGCCACTGACTCCAAAATATTTCTGATACAATTTCTTTATTTAAAGTCTTTAAATGCTCAATTAAATTAGGATGCAAAACTAAATCCGAGTCTACAAAAAACAGATAATCATAATTGCTTTCTATTGCATATTTAATGATGGAGTTTTTGTAATTAGCCACTTTCAGCATTAGACTATCGTTCCACTTGTGCGATTCGTCTGTGCATAAATACACGTCTTGTTTATCTCCGTTAATAACAGTTGTAGTCGAGTTTTCTCTCTCAAATTCCGCTAACATTTGACTGGATTTTTCATTTTCATTATCATCCACAAACATATAATCAATGGAGATGCTATTGTCGCTAAGCTTTTTTAAAGATGCTAAAAACAACTCCAATATCTCCGGTTTTTGATATACAGGACTGCCAACTAAAACCCTTGATTTATTCATTTAATCTCCTTTAAACTCTTTTTTTGTTTTGAGATTTCTTTGTTGCCGAAACCTCAACTGGTGTTAGTATATAACTATGGACACGGAAAGTTGAACATTCTATAATAAAATAAAGGAGTGTTCAAACATGGCAAAAAATCAAAAATCCTATACCCCAGAATTCAAACAACAGATTGTAGATCTGCGTAATAAGGCTGGTAAGGGTATAACAGAATTATCTAACGAATATGGCGTTCCAAAAGGCACAATCTCTACTTGGGTAAAACTTCTTACTCCAATACAGGTTTCAGATACAGAAACTATTTCTATGAAAGAGTATAAGGCTCTTCAAAAGAAAATGAAGGAATTAGAGATAGAGAATGAAATATTAAAAAAAGCTACCGCCATATTCGCCAAAAATCAATAGCTGAGTACGTGTCCTTTATTCAGGCTAATCTTGATAATTATACTGTTAAACAAATGTGCAAGGTGCTTAAGTTTCATCGTAGTACCTACTATACTGCAATTAATCATGTTACATCTCAAAGAGAGATTGATTACATCAAATTTAGCGAAAAAGTTCAATTTTACTATGACAAATCTAAGGGACGTTATGGCGCTATTAAGATACAGCGTGATCTTGAAGAAGCTGGTATCCCTTGTTCTGTCAAAAGAGTGCAAAGACATATGGCTAAGCTTGGTCTTCGCAGTGTTGTAGTACGCAAATATAAGTATCAAAATAATCAGGGTAAGATTCCTGATAATAAGGAGAATATACTAAATCGTGATTTTACTGCTACAACAATAAACCAAAAATGGGTTACTGACATAACATATATACATGTTCTCAACGAAGGCTGGACTTATCTAGCATCCGTTATGGACTTATATAATAGAAAAATTATTGGTTATTCATACGGTAAAAATCCAACCGCTGAGTTAGCTAAAAAGGCTGTAGAAAACGCATGTATTAATGTAAAAGATACTACAGGTATTATTCTTCATAGCGATTTAGGCAGTCAATATACAAGCACAGTATTTGAAGATATGATCACAGAAAAAAATATGAAGCATTCCTTTAGTAGAAAAGGAAATCCTTATGATAACGCTTGTATAGAGTCCTTCCATTCAGTATTGAAGAAGGAAGAAGTATATCTAAATACATATCTTACATTTGAAGAGGCTGAAACAGCTCTCTTTGAATATATTGAGTCTTGGTATAACCGCAGAAGGAGACACAGTGCACTGGATTATAAAACTCCACAGCAGGTTGAAGATGAGGCTCTTGTAGCTTAATAATCTTTCTCTCCGTATCTATATTATGCAGAGAGAAAAAATTCAACTTTTTGTGTCCAAAGTATTGACATAGGTCCATAAATAACTAAGGGAACCTATATGGTTCCCTTAAAGATTTAACGTCTC
>JAQVYQ010000054.1 GCA_028708575.1 Tissierellia bacterium | reverse complement strand
AACGTTTGTTCTATAAATATATTATATGCAAACATCCGTTCTATGTCAATAGGTTTTTAAAAAAAGAACTAATGTTTGAATTGTTATTACTATTGTGATATAATTTAATAAAGCTAATCGCTACTATAATATGAGGTGATAATTATGTATGAAGATTTATCTCAGAAACAAATAGAAATATTGTTATATATAAAAAATGATCTACAAAAACGAGGATACCCTCCATCTGTTAGAGAAATTTGTAAAGGCGTAGATCTAAAATCTACTTCTACTGTACACGGACATCTTGAAAAACTTGAAGCAAAAGGATACATAAGAAGAGATGCTACAAAACCTAGAGCAATTGAGATATTAGATCAAGATGATGATTTTTTATTAGCTCATAAAAAAACAGTTGATATACCTATAGTCGGAAAAGTGACCGCTGGCTCCCCTATTTTAGCAGTTGAAAACATTGAAGATACTTACCCTGTTCCTTTAGAAATAGTTCAAGGAAATGATGTTTTTATTTTAAAAGTGCAAGGAGAAAGCATGATAGATGCTGGAATATTAGATAGTGATTTAGTTCTAGTAAAAGAGCAAAATAACGCCAATAATGGAGAAATCGTTGTTGCACTATTAGAAGATGAAGCAACTGTAAAAAGATTTTTTAAAGAAAAGGATAGAATTAGACTTCAACCAGAAAATCAATTTATGGAACCAATATATTCTAAAGAAGTTAATATTCTGGGCAAAGTTATAGGTCTCTATAGAAAAGTTTAATAAATTTTGAAATTATAAAAGCACTTAATACTGTAAAACAGTATTAAGTGCTTTTATAGAATATCAATTTAATTCAATTACAATGAAATTAAATCTTTCTTATAAAGATTATTTAAGGAAATAAGTAATCCTAATTTACAATGCTCATATGTTAGACCGCCTTGATAATATACATAATAAGGCTCTCTCATAGGCCCATCGGCACTTAACTCAATTGATGAGCCTTCAATAAATCCACCAGCTGCCATTATTACTTTATCTTCATAACCAGGCATGTCCCACGCCTCAGGTGTTACATAGGAGTCAACAGCAGAAGCAGCTTGTATACCTATGCAAAATTCGCTTACTCTTTCTGGTAATAATAATTCAACAGCTTGGATTATATCGCTCCTTTTATCATCTACATCAGGTACAACTCTAAAACCAAGATCTTTATATGCTTTTGCTACTACCAATGCTCCTTTTAAAGCCTCTGATACGATGTGGGGTGCGAGAAATAATCCTTGCATAGTAGTTCTAGATGTACCAAAAGAAAGGCCACAGTCCTTCCCTAGGCCTGGTGCTGTTAATCTATTAGCAACTCTTTCGACTAAATCTTGTTTACCAGCTACATAGCCACCTGACAAAGCTAAACCACCACCTGGATTCTTTATAAGAGAACCAGCAATAATATCTGCACCTACATCAGTAGGCTCTTTAGTTTCAATAAACTCACCATAGCAATTATCTACCATTATTATTACTTCATTATTGTATTCTCTTATTGATTCAATGGTTTCTTCTATTTCATCAATAGTTAAAGCTCTCCTATCACTATAACCAGTTGATCGTTGTATCATAACCATTCTAGTTTTACTTGATATAGTCTCTCTTACTGTTTCTAAATCAATCTTGTTCTCTAGCAGTGGTATTTCCTTATAAACTACTCCATATTCAATTAAGGTACCTTGGCTATTTCCTTTTACACCTATTACCTTCTGTAGTGTATCATATGGTGGGCCAGAAATAGCAACAAGCTCATCTCCCGGTCTTAGAATACCAGATAGGGTCAATGTAATAGCGTGGGTACCAGAAGCTATAGTAGGTCTTACAAGGGCATCCTCAGTATTAAATACTGATGCATATATACTTTCTACCTTTTCCCTGCCTATATCGCCATATCCATATCCAGTTGTCCAATAAAAATCAGTAGAACTTAGTCTGTTGCCTTGCATAGCTTTAATTACTTTATATTGATTATACTCCTTTATTTCATTTATCTCTTTAAACTTCTCAATAATTAATTTTTCTTTTCCTATTACATATTCAATAATTTTATCTTCTATATTATATTCCTTACGCAATATATTTTTAGTGATTTCCTTCATTGTCACCTTTCCCTTATTAAATTATTCATTGATTTAATACTAATCATCTAAATCAATCGTTTTATTTGGTATTATAGTAGATATAGCGTGCTTATAAATCATTTGCTGTTTATCTTCACTTCCCAGGATTAAAATATAATTATCAAAAGCTTTTACAGTTCCTTTTATTTGATATCCATTTATTAAAAATACAGTAATACCTATATTCTCTTTTCTAGCTTTATTCAAAAATATATCCTGCATATTTTGACCTTGTTTCATTTAAACCCCTCCAATCTTAGCTAAGGTATTTAACAAGTGTTTCTTGAACTTCATCTACTAATCCATTTATATCTTTAAATTCATCTACATCTATCCATCTAATTCTATTATCTCTTTTAAACCAAGTCAATTGTCTTTTGGCATAATTTCTACTAGCCTTTTTGATCTGTTCTATAGCTTCATCTAATGAACATTCATTTTTTAAATAACTTATTATTTCCTTGTATCCAATTCCTTGTAAAGATATTAAATTTGTATTGAATCCCATATCTAGAATATTCTTTACTTCATTTACTAGTCCTTCCTTAATCATAATATCAACTCTTAAATTAATTCTTTCATATAGTTTTTGTCTATCCATATTAAGACAAATCATAACTAAGTCATAATCTTCATTAGGATTTCTAAAATTCTTATTATATTCTGTCATAGTCTTTCCAGTGATTTCATAAATCTCTAATGCTCTTATAATTCTCTTAGTATCGTTTATACTTATTCTATTAGCACTATCTTCATCTATATTCTGTAATTGACTATGTAAATATAAATTGCCTCTTTCATTTCTTATGTTTTCATATCTTTCTCTAATTTTTTCATTAGGTTTGACTCCAGCAAAATTTAGTTCGTACACTAAAGAATTAATATATAGACCCGTCCCACCTACTACAATGGGTAGCCTATTTCTACTATTTATATCTTTAATATAATTAGTAGCCATTTTTTTATAATTCAAAACGGTAAAATTTTCATCTGGTTTTATAATGTCTACCATATAGTGAGGTATGTCTTCCATTTCATCTTTTGTAATCTTAGCAGTACCTACATCCATATACTTATATATTTGCATTGAATCAGCAGAAATGATTTCCCCATTTAGTCTCTTCGCTAATTCTATTGAAACAGATGTCTTTCCAACTGCTGTTGGTCCCATGAGTATAAAAAGTTTCTCTTTCATATTATCACCTAAACGATTCTTAAAAACTGTTTTTCTAAATCTTTTTTTGTAATCTCTATTAGAGTAGGTCTACCATGAGGGCAACTTAAAGGGTTATCACACTTAGATAAATCATTAAGTAATGAATCAATTTCTAAACTACTTATCATATCTCCACCCTTTATTGCACTTGTGCAAGCTAGTTTCATCAATTTATCTACTTTAGTATCATAGCTACTCTTTAAATTGTTATGAATATTGTCAAGTAAGTCCATAAGCAAAGTTTTTAAAGAAGGTTTTCCAAATAAAAAAGGAACACCTCTAATAGCAATGCTATTAATTCCAAATTCTTCAACATCAAAACCTAATTCTGAGAAGATACTTTTGTTATTATGAAAATTTTCAAACTCACTATTAGTCAATTCTATGATTTCAGGAGCTATTAATTGTTGAATGTTTATCCTCTCCATTTCATATTCTTTCTTATATTTTTCATACATTACTCTTTCATGTGCTGCATGTTGGTCTATAAAATAAATCTTATTCTCTTTTCGGTTTTCAGCAATTATATAGGTGTTAAAAATAACAGCTAAGGCTTTTAAATTACTTAGTTCATCTGCATATCTATTATTTTTATTTTCTTCATCTTCATTTATATTAAAAAAAGAAAAAGAATCTTCCAATTCATGATTTAATGTATTATCAGTAAAATTATAATTCTTATCAAGAATTTCTATATTATCCTCAACTAATGAAGCCTCTTCTTCGACTAAGTCTATATCAGAATAATCTTTGTAGACTATATTAGTTTCTTTAAAATCACTTGAAGTTTCTAACATATTATATAATTCTTTTAATTCATTTTTAGGCTTTGATTCATGTATAACATTAAATTTAGGCACATTAATAGAATTATATAGTCCATTTTTAATTACTATACCTAAAATACCATATATATCTGTATCACCAGTGAATTTAACTTCTTGCTTTGTAGGGTGTATATTAACATCTATTTCATTAGGATTTATATTTATATAAAGTATAAATACTGGATACCTATTTGTAGGAATTAATGACCTATAATTCTGTTCCACTACATTTGTTAAACCATAGTTTACTATGTATCGCCCATTTATATATAAATATTGATGACTCCTATTACTTCTATATAAACTATTACTAGAAATATAGCCTTTTATTTCTATCCCTTTTCCACTATAATCAATAGGATTTAAACCATTTGCTATATCTTTACCTAAAATAGTATATACATTTTCTTTAATGTCACCACTATCATTGGTTTTTAGCACTACTTTATTATCCTTCACTAACTTAAAAGATGTATAATAATTTCCTAATGCAAGTTTGTTTACCATATCACTAATTTTATTGGCCTCAGTTAAATCGCTTTTTAAAAATTTTTTCCGTACAGGAAGATTATAAAACAAATCTTTAATTATAAAAGTAGTACCCTTAGGAGTACCTACTTTATCTATAGATTTTATCTTTCCCTCTTCAATAATGGCATGGATTCCTGCATTTGTATCATCAGTTTTTGTGAGAACTTCTATATTTGAAACTGCAGCTATACTTGGTAGAGCCTCCCCTCTAAATCCTAATGTTAATAAATTGTATAAATCATCAACCTTTCTGAGCTTTGAAGTAGAATGGCTCTCAAAAGCCAAATATATATCATCAAGAGCTATACCGTCGCCATCATCTGTAACTCTTATATATGATTTCCCACCATTATTTATTTCTATTACAATATTCTTAGAATTAGCATCTATAGAATTCTCCACTAACTCTTTTACAATAGAAGCTGGTCTTTCAATGACTTCTCCAGCAGCAATTTTTTGTATTGTTAAATCATCTAATAATTGTATTTTTCCCACTAGGATCTCTCCTTTAATCCTTTAGCATCTTCAACTAGATTATTAAGTGTATTTAAAGCGTCAATTGGTGCCAAATTTTGTATGTCAATATTCTTAATTCTATCAATAAAATAATCCTTCTTATAATCTAATAGATTAAGTTGCTTTGAATGATCACTATTATTGTTATCCACTTTCATGACGTGACTACCTTCTATTTCTGTCAATATATCATTTGCTCTGTCTATAATTTCTCGACGTATGCCTGCTAATTTAGCTACTTGAATACCATAACTTCTATTTGTACTACCCTCTACAATTTTATGAAGAAAAACAATATCGTCACCTTTTTCTTCTGCTAAAATGGTTAAGTTTTTTATTCCTTTAAATTTCTCTTCCAGTTGTGTTAACTCATGATAATGTGTAGCAAATAAGGTCTTTGCTTTAATATTTTTAACAATATATTCAACAACTGCCCAGGCAATACTAAGACCATCATAAGTGCTTGTACCTCTTCCAACTTCATCTAATATAATAAGGCTATTAGAAGTAGCTGACATAATAATATTTGAAACTTCATTCATTTCCACCATAAATGTACTTTCACCTTGAGATAAGTTATCAGATGCACCAATTCTAGTAAATATTCTATCCACTATGGAAATATTAGCATTTTTTGCAGGTACAAATGATCCAATTTGAGCTAATAATGTAATAATTGCTACTTGTCTCATATAGGTTGATTTACCTGCCATATTTGGTCCTGTAATTATTTGTAGCATATTATTATTAGTATTAAGATAAGTGTCATTAGGTATAAATTGATTGTTTTCAATAGTTGCCTCAACTACTGGATGCCTACCATCTTCTATATCTAGAATTCCTTTATTGTTTATATCTGGTTTAATATAACCATTGCTATTTGCTACAAAAGCAAAACTGCTTAAAACATCTAATGTTGCTATATATTTACTAACTACTTGTAGCCTTCTTATCTCATTCTTGACTTTGTTTCTTATATCTAAGAATATCTCATATTCTAATTCTAAAGCTCTTTCTTCAGATCCAATAATTTTAGCTTGCATTTCCTCTAGCTCTTTTGTATAATATCTTTCAGAATTAGTCAAAGTTTGTTTCCTTATGAAATAATTTGGGACTAATTTTAAATTTGACTTAGTTACATCAAAGTAATATCCATATACACGGTTATAACCTATTTTTAAGTTCTTAATCCCCGTTTTTTCCTTTTCCACTAGTTCTAAGTTGCTTAACCATTCCTTGCTCTTTAAACTACTTTCTTTCAACTCATCTAGCGCACTATTATATCCAAGCTTTATAAGTCCACCTTCTTTTATTGTTACTGGCGCTTCTTCATTAATTGATGAGTTTATTAATGCATAAACATCTTCAAGATTGTCTATTTTTTTAGATAATTTTTTAAGTTGTTCATTATTGCATCTACTAAGCAAATCAATAGTATCAGGCAATTCTTTTATGGAATATTTCAAAGATAAAAAATCCCTACCATTACAATTGCTTGTAGATATTTTGCTTGCTAATCTTTCAATATCATATATATTTCTAAGCAATCTTCTTAAATCATCCATGGTCATTAAATTATTAGTAAAAAACTCTACAATATTAAGTCTGTTTCTAATTTGCTTTATATCCAGCAAAGGTTGCTCTAACCACTTTTTTAGGAGTCTGCCACCCATAGATGTTTGCGTTTTATCTAATATTCCAATTAAAGCTCCTTTTTTATTCTTAGAGCGTATAGTTTCATTTATTTCTAAATTAGTTCTTGTATTAATATCCATTATCATAAACTTAGTTGGCTCATAATATGAAATTATATTTATGTGTTCCAAAGTATTCTTTTGTGTATCATATAGATATTCTATTAGTTTAGAAGTGGCAATTGTAGCATAAGCCTTTTCCTTTATTCCAATTTTACTTAAATCATCGATTTTAAGAAGATTATAAATATATGATTTTAAGTCTTCATCTATTTCCTCTATATCATCATAAATATTAATATACGGATTTATCTTGTTCTTAATAGTTTTAATATATTTTTTGTTTAAAATCATTTTATTATTGCATATTATTTCTGAAGGCCTAGTTTTACCCAATTCGTCAAGGATAAATCTATACGAATTTTCTTCATCACTTAAGAATTCACTTGTATACATTTCCCCAGTAGAATTATCTACATATGATATTCCAACACCAAAATTATCAAAATAAATTGATACTAGAAAATTGTTAGATTTTTCATCCAATATATTTGAATCTGTTATTGTACCTGGAGTAATAATTTTTACAACATCTCTTTTTACTATGCCTTTTGCTTGAGCAGGATCTTCTAATTGATCTGCAATAGCTACCTTATAACCCCTATCAACTAACTTAGAAATATAAGAATCCGCTACATGGTGTGGTACACCGCACATAGGAGCTTTTTCATCCAATCCACAATCCCTCTGAGTCAGTGTTATTTCCAATTCTTTAGATGCTATTTTAGCATCATCAAAGAACATCTCATAGAAATCTCCTAATCTATAAAACAGCAGAGAATCTTTATGCCTTTCCTTAATATCCATATATTGTTGCATCATTGGTGTTAAGTTTTTCATACTTTCCTCCATTTATACTACTGTACCTTCCATGGTAAATGTTTTTACTCTTCTAATCTTTACATTAACAATAGAGCCTATTAAATCTTTTGTACCTGGAAAATGAACTAATTTCCCACTTGTAGTCCTTCCATTTAATACGCTTTCATCATTTTTGCTTACATCCTCAACTAATACTTCTACAATTTTCCCAAGAAATTTCTCGTTTTTTTCTAAGCCTATTTCATTTAAAGTATCCATCAATCTTTGAAATCTTTCATGTTTCACGTCATCTGGAATTTGATTTTCCATGTTAGCTGCCTTTGTTCCCTCACGAATTGAATATAAAAATGTAAAAGCAGAATCATATTTTACTTCTTTTACTAATTCTAATGTCTCTCGGAAATCTTCCTCAGTTTCTCCTGGAAAACCTACTATTAAATCTGTTGTAATAACAATATCAGGATTTCTCATTTTAATCTTAGCTACTTTATTTAAATAATCTTCTCGAGTATATTTTCTATTCATTGCTTCTAATAATCTATTGCTACCTGATTGTATTGGAAGATGGAGCTGATCACATAATTTATCTAAAGAACCAAAGCATTCAATTAGTTCATCTGATATATCCTTTGGATGAGAAGTCATAAATCTTATTCTTTCAATTCCTTCAATATCATTTACTTCTCTTAATAAATCAGCAAATGTATAGTCTCGTTCTAATGTCTTCCCATAAGAATTTACATTTTGACCTAGTAAAGTAATTTCTTTGCAGCCACTTTTCGCTAATAATTTTATTTCTTCTAAAATATTTTCCGGTTCCCTACTTCTTTCCCTACCCCTTGTATACGGGACAATACAATAAGTGCAAAAATTATTGCATCCATACATAATATTTACAAAAGCTTTATATGAGTATTTTCTATTAGCATCTATAGACTCTTCTATCTCTCTATTTTCCTCATTAATATCAACTATTGTCTTCCCTGATTCTAAATGCCTACTTATAAGTTGTGGTATTTTGTGTATATTATTTGTGCCAAATATAATATCTACATGTCTAAATTTGCTTAAAACAATTTCTCTAATGTCTTCTCTCTGCATCATACAACCACATACTGCTAATAATAAATTGGGATTTTTTCTTTTTAAGTGTTTTAGTTCACCTAATTGTCCAAATACTCTTTCCTCAGCACTTTTTCTAACTGCACATGTATTGAAAATAATCAAATCACTTTCTTCTCTATTATCAGTAATCTCATAGCCCATACCATCAAGAATCCATGATATTTTTTCTGAGTCGTGTTCATTCATTTGACATCCATAGGTTTGGATTAAATATTTCTTCATATATTAATATTTCTCTCCTTTATTAATCAACTATATATAAATAATCTAATCTTAATTATATCATAAAAAAAGAGTGGCTTTCCACTCTATAGTCAAATTATTTAACATTAGTTAGACGAAACAATCTTTTTAGAAATCCAAGTTGATTATCTTCTTGCCTTTTTAATTTTTCTTGTAATTCTAAGTTTTCATAAGTCTTTTCTTTTACTCTCATCTTTAGCTTAGCATTTTCACATATTAACACATCACGTTCTTTGGAATTAATCTCTTTTTTTAATTCCAAAATTTCATCTTTTAGCTCAAGTATTATATCTATACTCTCGTTATTGCTTTTTGAAATAATTTCATTCAGTCTGGTAAAAAAAACCTCTTCTAATGACTTACTTATTTCTACAGCAATGGATGAAGCGTCCAATTCTGTACTAGAATCATTATGAATTAATTCTAAAGAATTTTCATTTGAATTCGACACAACTAATTCAGGAGATGAAACAATTAATTTGATTTGTTTATTACTAAAGCCTTTATCTTGTAGTAGTTTTATATATTGTATTAATTCAATTTCTTTATTTGTATAAAATCTATGATTTGATTCTGTTCTAGGTACATCAATATCAAATTCTTTCTCATAATAGCGAAGTACATGTGGGGCATAACCTGTTATCTCTGATGCCTCAGATATTGTATAATCGACGCCATATTCCATTATATGTCCCCCTTTGCATAAGTCAACTAAAATAAATATTCTACTTATTCATGCAGAACTCCTTCTTTTTATGAGAAATATTTTCATACAAATTCTTCTATGTTTTTCAATTTACCAATAAATTTTGTAAAATAACGTAAAAAAAGCTATAACGAGTAGTGAAATATCATCACTGCTTCGTTATAGCCCAATTATATTATTTTTCTTTTAATACATCCTCAATAGTTGTATTTAACTCTTCATTAGTTATTTCAAAAGAATCTTCAATTGATTCTTCATCATTAGTCTCTGCTATATTAGATTCTTCATCGTTTGAATCTAGATCCTTTGAACTTAAGCTTATTCTCTTTTCTTCTTCATTTATTTCTATTACTTTAACTGTTACTACATCTCCAATGCTTAATACATCTGATGGCTTATTTACATGGTCCTTTGATATTTGTGATACGTGTAATAATCCATCAACACCTTCTTTTAATCTAACAAAAGCTCCAAAATCTAAAATATTAACAACTTCGCCTTCAGCTATATCTCCTACATTGACATCTCTTATAAATACTATCCATGGTTCTTCAAAAGTTTGTTTTAAACCTAAAGAAATTCTGTTTCTTTCTTTATCAAGTGATAGTACTTGTACTTCTACTTTCTGTCCTGATGCTAAAACATCTGAAGGATGTTTCACTCTATTCCAAGACAAATCAGAAATATGAATTAATCCATCAACTCCGCCTAAATCTACAAAAGCTCCAAAATCTGTCAATCTCTGAACAGTACCTTCTACTATAGCACCTACTTCTAATAAGTCCCATACTTGTTCTGTTTTCTTATTTAATTCTTCTCTTTCTACTTCTTTTCTAGATACTACTAATCTTCTCTTTTCTTTGTCCAAATCAATTATCTTAACATTAAAAACTTGCCCTTTATATTGATTTAAATCTGTTACATATTTAACCGACACATGTGAAGCCGGCATAAATCCATTTATACCCATTACATTTACAGTAAGTCCGCCTTTTACTGCAGTAAGTACTTTGCATTCAACCTCTTCTTTTTTATCGTTAAGTTCTTCAAGAACATCCCAATTCTTCATAGCTTCTACTCTTTTTGAAGAAAGAACTACATTTCCTTCCCCATCGTCAATTCTAATTATACAAACATCGATTACATCACCAATGCTGAATAAATCTTTAGGGTTAACATTAGTATCACTTGATAATTCATCTTTATGAATTATTCCATCTGCCTTATAATTTATATTAACCATTACTTCATTATCAGTTACATAAAGTATTGTACCTTTTACTATCTCCCCCCTATGAATTCTAGTGAAGGAGCTTTCAATCGCTTCCATCATTTCATCCTTGTTTAAATTATCCATCGCTTCAACAGCCTCCTTAATTATCCAATCAGGTGTAGATGCACCTGCTGTTATTCCTATTGTATTAAATTTTTGTACATCTTGTAAAGATAAATCTTTTATCGTTTCAATGTGTAAGACATTATTACAAAATCTTTTACTTATTTCTACTAATTTTCTTGTGTTAGAACTATTTTTCCCACCTATTACAATCATAATATCAACACTGCTTGCAACTTCTGCAGCAGATTCTTGTCTAACCTTAGTTGCATTACATATTGTATTATTAATATATATATTATCTGCTTTTTTCTTAATAATCTTTGATATTTTTATAAATTTATCTATAGTATTCGTAGTTTGTGAAACAACACAAGCATTATTAAATTGCGGTAGCAAGTCAGCTTCATCTTCAGAATTTACTATATATGCTTCATCATTGCAATACCCATTTATTCCGATTATTTCAGGATGATTTTTATCACCTACTATTATTATATCATAACCTTTATTATACCACTCTTCAACTATTTTTTGTACACTAATAACATAAGGGCATGTACAATTTATTAGATTTAAATTCATTTCTTTTATTTTGCTAATGATATTTTTGGGTACACCGTGGGATCTAACTATTAAGTTTCCACTATTTATATCATTTATATGGTCAATCTTTAAAACACCTTTTTGCTCAAGCTCTTTTACAACTTGAGGATTGTGCACTAATTCACCGTATGAATATGTTTTTTCATGCAGTTTTTCAGATTGCTCATAGGCCATTTTTACTGCTCTCTTTACTCCAAAACAGAAACCAGCATTTTTTGCCACTATTATGTTCAAATCCTACCACCTCATCATAGACTATAAATTGTTCTTAAGATATTATCACTGATTTGTTCATAATCATTAACTTTGTCTTCTTTAGCTGAAAAATCCTTAGGTCTACCTATAGTTATTTTGACTTTACTTAAAAGTTTATAATTGCTTTCTATCCTTACTGGTATCACTAGTGATCTTGATTTGACTGCTAGCATTGCAACACCAGGTTTTACATATTCTTTACTATAACCGCTAGTTCTAGTTCCTTCTGGAAACATACCTAGTAGTTCTCCTTGTTTTAATACTCTTAAAGCACTCTTTATTGCTGAAATATCAGAACCTTCTCTATCAACAGGAAAAGCACCAAGACCTTTAAAAAAGGAATCTAAAAACTTATTCTTAAAGAGTTCCTTCTTCCCCATCCAAAATATTTGTCTAGGAAAAGATACTGCAACCAAAACAGGATCCCAATTGCTTGCGTGGTTAGAACATACTAAATAATTACCTTCTTTTGGTATGTTTTCAATACCAATTATCTCAACTCTATAAATAATCTTAAATAAAATACTAGCTGCTCCTCTAACAATAGAATAAAACACTTAAATCACCTCTTTAACCTTAGATACAATAATATTAACGCATTCATCTATAGATTTATTAGTTGTATCAAGTAATAAAGAATCAGAAGTCTTTTTTAGTGGTGCTATTTCTCTACTGCTATCGTTCCTATCCCTCTTTATTATATCATCCATAATCTTTTCAAGAGTAATATTGGCTTCACCTTTTTCTAACAACTCTTTATACCTTCGTTTACTTCTCACTTCAACAGAAGCGGTAACAAAATATTTAAAATCTGCATTTGGCAATACAACTGTAGTTATATCTCTACCATCCATTATGAC
>JAQVYQ010000007.1 GCA_028708575.1 Tissierellia bacterium | reverse complement strand
TAATTGAAAGAGTTACATCATTATCAGAGGATATGGCAAATACAGTAGGAAATGATTTAAACGAGTTTACAAATGATATTGAAGATTTAATAAATGATATAACTAGTGGTAACAGGGCTAGATAGAAAATCAGAGATTCTTCATAAGAAGAATCTCTAATTCTTATTTAATTCTTTACTTAGTTTTTCAATGGCTCTAGTTTCAATCCTGGACACATAAGATCTAGAAATGCCTAGCATAGCTGCTATTTCCCTTTGAGTATTGCATCCCCCATCTACTAATCCATATCTTAATTGTATAATTACTTTTTCTCTATCTTTTAAAACTTGATTTATAGCTTTATATAATTTATTTGTTTGAATCCTTAAATCGACTTTATCAATTACATCATCTGCATCAGTTCCTAAAATATCTAATAAATTTATTTCGTTACCTTCCTTATCAATTCCTATTGGTTCGTTTAATGAAAACTCGGCTCTCTCTTTTTTTGTTGATCTTATTGTCATTAGTATCTCATTATCAATGCATCTTGCAGCATAAGTAGCTAGTCTTGTTCCTTTGTCTGGCTTAAATGTTGTAATAGCTTTTATTAAACCAATTGTCCCAATAGATAATAGATCTTCCATATCCTTCCCAGTATTATTATACTTCTTAACAATATGTGCTACTAATCTTAAGTTTCTTTCTATTAGTATTTTTTTTGCTTCTTCATCTCCATCATTATATTTCTGTAAATAATATGTTTCTTCTTCCTTTGTTAATGGCTTTGGGAATGAGTTTGAGTTCATCATGTAGCCGCAAAGTAATACGAAAGGCTTTAATACTGAATTAAATAGTTTCAAGATTAATCTTTTCATAAAATACACCCCCAATGATTAATTATATGAATTGAAGGTCTATTTAGTGCTAGTACAAAGGATAAATACTATTAATTTCTTTAACAATTTGCTCAAATATTGGGGCTGCAGATTTGGATCCTGAATATCCTTCTTCAACAAAAACTGTAATTACATATTTAGGATTTGCTTTAGGATGAAAGCCCGAAAACCATCCGTGTATCGTTTTATTATTGTAAAGAATAGCCTCTGCTGATCCAGTTTTACCACCAGCACCACCAATAGAATCTAAGTCAATATTTTTACCTGTTCCATTTTCCACAACATTTAATAAATATTCATAGGCAATTTTAGAAACACTTGCCGATATTACTTCTTTATTCTGTTCTTTGTTGTAATACTTTAGAATTAATCCATCACTATTTGTTATTCCATCAACTATTGTAAGGTGTTTTTGTATACCATTATTAGCAATTATCATTAATAAATTTGATATTTGTAGTGGTGTTGCTTCTATCTTACCTTGACCTATGGAAATATTGCCTATAGCAGGTCCTAACAAATCATCACCATTAGGCAAATTCCCTTTAGTTTCTTCTAATAGTCCAATTCCTATTTTTTCTCCAAAATTTAATCTTTTTGCCACTTCTATAATCTTTTTAGAGCCAATTTCTTTTCCTATTTTTATAAAAGTGCTATTACATGATAGAGCAAAAGCTTCCTCTAAATTTATATATCCATGCTTGCCTGTACATTTAATCCTTAGATTATTAACATCTTCATGTCCTGAACACAAAAATACTTCCTCAGTTATATCTATATTAGATTCCAGAGCTGCAATTAAGACAACAATTTTAAATATGGAACCTGGTGGATATCCAACTTGAATAGCCTTGTTGTAAAGAGCCATCTTATTATTATCAAAATACTCTCCTATTTTATCTTGATTAAAATTCGGCCTCGATGCTAATGATAGTATTTTCCCAGAATCTACTTCAGTGATTACTACTGCTCCATTTATTCTATTTATATCCATAATATTCTCTACAGCTTTTTGTATTTTTAAATCAATTGTTAGCTTTACACCAGTTGGATTATTTGGATCATCTAACTCATTTACATATTCAACGCCATTTAAGATTATTGATCTGCTGCTATCATATTCTAAAACTAGATATTTTTCTTCATTATCCTTTAAGAACTCATCATAGACTTTTTCAATACCCGTTTCGCCTTTATTATCTGATTTGTTTACATATCCAATAACATGTGACAAAATGTTTTCTTCGCCATATCTCTTTACCCTATCAGTAAAAAAAACCCTATTATTGTACTTTCCAACATCAAATTTTTCTATTATTGGTACTTGTAATAAATTGTTTCCCGTGTCTATAATTTCTTTTAATTGGTTACTTGATAATTTTGTTTTATTACATATTAATTTGTATATTTCATTATCATTTATGATAATATCTTTTGAAATAATTAATACTTTTGTTGTCTCAGTATTTGTTAATGGCATTAAATTTTTATCATATACAATTCCACGATTTGGATACAACTGTATCTCACTACTTCTTTGTTTTAGAGCTAATTCACTATATGTTGATGATTGAACTACTTGAATATAGTACAATCTAATACTTAGACTTATGAATATAGTAAATAAACAAAATCCGAAAAACTTAAGTCTCTTTTTTTCTAACAAAAAAACACCCCCTATTGCTTTATTATTTGCATTAGGAGGTTTTATAATACTTTTAATTCAATTTTATTTTTTTATAATTTCATTTATTTTAGCTACAATAATATCTACTGCAACTTTATTGTACCCACCTTCAGGTATTATTATATCAGAATACCTCTTTGTTGGTTCAATAAACTGTAAATGGGCAGGTCTTACAGTTCCCATATATTGAACTATAATTGAATCTAGTGTTCTACCTCTTTCCTTTATATCTCTTAATATTCTACGAATTATTCTTACATCAGAATCCGTATCTACATATATTTTAATATCTAAAAGATTTCTTACTTTTTCATCAAATAAAATAAGTATCCCCTCTAAAATTATTATATTTTTTGGTTCAACTGTTTCTGTTTCAACTTTTCTATTATGGTTTTCAAAATCATATATTGGCTTATTAATTGTTTTCCCATCTAATAAATCCTTAAGCTGTTTAATCATTAACTCATTATCAAAAGCATCTGGGTGATCATAATTAGTATTTACCCGTTCTTCAAAAGAAAGAGTACTTTGGTCCTTGTAATAGGAATCTTGCTCAATAACTACAACATCATCTGAACTTATGGATTTGATAATTTCCTTTGTTACTGTTGTTTTTCCTGAACCTGTTCCACCTGCAATTCCGATTAAAAGTGGTTTTTTCACTATTATTCCTCCCTAACCTTTCTCAATAAATAATACTTGCTTACTTCATTTTCTAATTTCATTTTTATTATTTGCTGAGCATGTGGGGCTACTTCTATTTCATTACCACTATCATCCCACATCTTATCTATTTTTTGAGTGAAGTAATCTACTCCTGGGCCAAATATTTCAATTTCTTCACCTATAAACATTCTATTTCTTTGTTCTATGGTAGCTATTTGGGTTTCTTTATCATAATCAAGAACCATGCCTAGAAAATCATAGCCTCTAATATAAGAACTTGTTGAATATATTTGGGCTTCATCTGTTGGTTTGCCAAAGTAAAACCCTGTTGTAAAGTCTCTATGACTAACCTTTTTTATTTCCTCAAGGAGCTTTGTATTATATATATAGTTTTCTGTATCTTTGTAGTATGCATCTATTGCCATCCTATATGATCTTAAAACAGTAGCTACATAGTATGAAGATTTGACTCTACCTTCAACTTTAAAACTATAAATCCCTGAATTAATAAGTTCAGGAATAAACTCTATCATACACAAATCTTTAGAATTAAAAATAAAAGTGCCTTCATCATTTTCTTCTATTGGGAAATACTCGCCTGGTCTTTTCTCTTCTACAACAGCATATTTATATCTGCAAGGTTGAGCACAGTCTCCCATATTTGCATCTCTTCCCGTCATATAATTGCTTAATAGGCATCTTCCTGAATAAGACATACACATTGCCCCATGAATAAATGCTTCAATATCCAAATCTTCTGGAATCTTTGATGTTATTTCTTTTATTTCTTCAAAAGATAATTCTCGGGCTAATACTATTCTTCTAGCACCTAGATTGTACCAAAACATAATTGTTTCGTAATTAGTTATGCTTGCTTGAGTGCTTATATGGATTTCCATTTTTGGTACAACTTTTTTAATAATAGTAAACATCCCTGGATCTGATACTATTACAGCATCTACATCTATATTATATAATTCAGTAACATATTCTTCTAATCCAACTAAATCTTTATTATGTGGGACTATATTAAGGGTTAAATAGACTTTTTTTCCTCTTTCATGAGCAAAATCTACACCTTCTTTTATTTGATCAACAGAGAAGTTCTTGGATCTTTTTCTGAGACCAAAGGCTTCTCCTCCTAAATACACTGCATCCGCTCCATAAATAATTGCCATTTTTAACTTTTCTAAGTCCCCAGCAGGTGCTAATAATTCTACCTTTCTCATTATCTGTCCTCCTTATATGTTAAAGCTACACCATCACCAATTGGTATTACACATGATACATACCCAGATAAATTATTTATGTACTGAAGATAAGATCTTAATCTTTTTACTATGGTTTTTTTTCGCCTTATAACTAAGTCATCAGTGGCAACCATGCCCTTGAATAGTACATTATCCGACATAATAACTCCACCAGGAACTAAATACTCACTACAATATTTAAAAAAATCTAAATACTGTCCTTTGGCAGCATCTAGAAAGATAAAATCAAATTTTCCTTCAAGTAGCGGTAAGATTTCATGTGCTTCACCAATTATTATTTTAATTTTATCACTGTATGATGTGCTTTTTATATTATTAAATGCTAAATTAGCCATGTCCTCTCTTCTTTCAATAGTAGTTATTTTAGCATCTCCATCAGTTGATTGAGCCATAACAATAGCTGAATATCCAATGGCTGTCCCTATCTCTAATATATTTTTTGGTTTATTCTTTTTTAATATTAACTTCATAAATTGAGCTACTTCTGGCTCAATAATTGGTACATGATTTTCATGTGCATATTGTTCTATTGCTGCTAAATTTTCATTGGATTTGGGTATTATACTCCGTATGTAACCCTCAATATAATCTTCATTTATATTAGTCAACTTTTTTCTCCCTCTATTCAAAACAAATCCCTAGAAAAGTCTAGGGATTTATTTAGGTTTAAACTTCCATAATAATTGGTAAAATCATTGGATTTCTCTTTGTTTTGTTATATAAAAATGATCTTAAAGAATCTCTAATATTAGATTTTAATGTTGCCCAATCAGTGATTTTTTTCTTTTCACATTCTGCTAGTGCATCTCTTACAATTTTTCTTGCTTCTTCCATAAGATCTTCAGATTCCCTTACATATACAAATCCTCTCGATACCATATCAGGTCCAGAAATAACTTTTCCATCTTGTTTGCTCATAGTCACGACTACTGCAATAAGCCCATCTTCTGAAAGATGTCTTCTATCCCTTAAAACTATATTTCCTACATCTCCTACTCCTAATCCATCTACAAGGATATTACCTGCTTGAACTACTGGTCCTAATTTAGCGTTATCTTTAGTTAACTCTACAGTTTGCCCATTTTCTAATATGAAAATATTTTCCTTTGGTGTACCCATTGCTTCACATATATCTGCATGTATCTTTAAATGTCTTGACTCACCATGAACAGGAATAAAATACTTTGGCTGCGTTAATGCTAATATAACCTTTAGCTCTTCTTGACAAGCATGACCAGAAACATGAACTTCAGCTAATGATTCATAAACAACCTCTGTCCCTTTTTCTATAATTCTATTGATAACTTTAGATACAGTTTTCTCATTTCCCGGTATTGGCGTTGCTGAAATAATTACTAAATCATCAGGATACAATTCAATTTTTCTGTGCTCTGAATTTGCAATCCTAGTCAGTGCTGACATAGGTTCTCCTTGAGTACCAGTAGTGATAATACATATCTGATCACCTGAATACTTGTTCATGTCATTTATATCAATTATAGTATCTTCTTTAACTCTTAAATATCCTAATTCACTAGCTACAGTTGTAGTATTTAGCATAGATCTCCCAGATAAGACTACTTTTCTGTTAGTTATTTCAGACGCATTTATTATTTGTTGTATTCTATGAACATTTGAAGCAAATGTAGCAATAATAATTCTACTCTTTGCCTTAGAAAACAAATCATTAAAAGTATCTCCTACAGTACTTTCACTCATAGTATAACCAGGTCTAGTAACATTTGTACTATCAGACATTAACAATAGCACTCCTTCTGAACCTAATTGTGCTATTCTGTTTAAATCAATTCTATCCCCTGAAATTGGAGTAAAGTCAATTTTAAAGTCTCCAGTATTTAGTAGCATACCTAATGGAGTGCGTATTGCAATTGCTGCACTATCAGGTATACTATGACCCATTCTAATGAATTCAATTCCAAAATGCCCCATTTTATATTGCTCACCAAACTGTACTACATTTAAATTAACATCTGTTAAATTGTGCTCTTTTAGCTTGTTTTGTAAAAGTCCCAATGTTAATCTTGTTCCATAAATCGGTATATTTATTTTCTTTAATATATATGGTATAGCACCAATATGATCTTCATGACCATGAGTCAATACCAAGGCTTTTATTTTCGATTTATTTTTTATTAAATAACTTATATCTGGTATAACTATGTCTACTCCTAGCATTTCTTCTTCTGGGAATGTCATACCACAATCTATTATTACAATGTCGCTTCCATATTCTACGACAGTCATGTTTTTACCTATTTCCCCCATTCCACCTAGGGGAATTATCTTTAATTTACTATTTTGTTTTGACACTATTTATCAATCCTCCATCTTTATATCCGTATTGGTAATACAATCGCTACAATATCCATAAAATTTTACATTATGGTCAACGATTTTGAAATTACCATCATTTTCTATTTTTTCTTCTAATGAATCTAACAAATCCATTTTTACTTCCATAACTTTTCCGCACTTCAAACATATGAGATGATGATGGCGATGATTTTCATTCCCAAGATTTAATTCATATCTGCTGTATCCATCATCAAAATTTATTTTGTAAACTATATTTAGTTTCTCAAATAGTTGTAGGGTTCTATACACAGTAGCAATTCCTATTTCTGGATTTCTTTTTGTAACAATATCAAAAACATCATCCGGACTTAAATGTTCATGATGATTATTAACTATGGCTTTAAGGATATTTTCCCTTTGACTAGTTACTTTATACCCTTCTTTTTGTAATATTTCTTTAATTTTATCTATCCGAGTATCCATAAAAATCACACCTGTAAGTTATTGTAAGTTTTCCCTTAAAAGTTCTTCATATGCTCCTTCAGCCTCTTCTAATTCAGCATCATCAATGCCAACTAAGACCTCATCACCATTATCATCAATATCAATTCTTAAGATGTAAGTTGCAGATTCTATGTCTTCCGCAGGTAACATTGCAACATAGTCGGTATCATCTAATGAAAACTTTGCTTTTACAATAAATTCT
This sequence comes from Tissierellia bacterium, assembly GCA_028708575.1. GTDB lineage: Bacteria > Bacillota > Clostridia > Tissierellales > Tissierellaceae > UBA3583. Next base: position 42,205 of record JAQVYQ010000007.1, on the reverse strand, counting down.
ACTTCATTACCTAATTCATCATAAAACAAATGTCTTTCACCCATAAATCACACTTCCTTTCTATCAAGATATATTTGCAATATATATGATGCAGCAATTTTATCGATTACTTTTTTTCTGTTTTCTCGCCTTACATCGCTTTCAATTAAGACTCTCTCTGCAGAAACAGTAGTCAATCTTTCATCAATATATATTATCTCTATCTTAAATTTGTTTTTTATTTTCTCAGCAAATTTCATTACTTTTTCACTTTGTGGACCTAATGATCCATTCATATTCTTTGGTAATCCAACTACAATTTTATTAATATTATATTCATCAACCAAGTTTTTAATTTCCTGATAATCTTCTTTATTGCTCGTTCTTTTTATGGTCTTTAAACCTTGAGCAGTCATTTGTAGTAAATCACTTACAGCTACTCCAATGTATTTATCTCCAATATCTAAACCAAGAATTCTCTCCATTTACATCTCCATCTATTTTACTATTATATTACTTTAATACAAAAATCCGGGCAAACCAAGGCACAATATCCACATAATATACAATTTTCATTAGGCACAGCCATATTATCTACGACCTTTATAGCATTCTGTTGACATCTTTCTTCACATCTTCCGCAACCAATGCAATAATCTGCTACTGAAAGTTTTCTGTTTTTCTTTCTTATTTTATTATTTATATTATCTGATATAAACCCATTATTTAATAACTGTATATTTGCATCAATTTCATCTATACTTTGCATTCCTATTGCAATTGAATCTATAAAAGGAATATCTTTAACAAAATTAAATGAAGACTCTACTTCTTTAATTAAGTGACCACCACCTAAAGGTTTCATAGCATATATACCTATACCCATGTCTTTTAAATCTTTTAGTTCACTTAACATATCTTCAATAGTTCCATCATTTATTCCAATACCGTATTTGTTTACAATAGGATGTATAATTTCAATTTCAGGATACTCTTTAACTCCTTTTACTCCTGCTACCTTATGCGTAGAAATGCCAAAAGCACGAATTTTACCTTGATCTTTGGCTTTTAAAAAATACTTTATTGCATCGTAATGCCCTCTTATTGTATGTACACTTTCTTGTTCATGAAGCATAAATATATCTATATAATCAGTACCTATTTCCTTTAATGCTAATTCAATACTGTTTTTAGCCATTTCTTCTGTATATGCGTATGTCTTTGATGCTATTATATAATCTTCCCTTTTTATACCCTTTAAGGCTTCTTTTATATATCCATAGTTTTCATATATTTCCGCTGTATCTAGAAAATTTATGCCTTGATTATAGGCATACTCAATAAGGTGTGCTCCTTCTTTAACAGTAAGATTTGCTTGGAAAGGCGTCATAGTTAACGATCCAAAACATAGTCTAGACACTTCAATATTTGTATTTCCTAATTTAACTTTCTCCAATAACTACACTTCCTAAATTCTGTTTAATTTATCTGTTTACAGAACAAGATGGATAGCAAAAATTAAATATCAAGCTATCCATCCTAGATTATCTTACTCATCATCACACTTTAAATAAGCTTCTAATATTTCCTCTAGTAATTCATCTCGTTCAAGTTTTCTAATCAAAGATCTAGCATTATTGTGACTTGTTATATATGCAGGATCTCCTGAAAGTAAATACCCGATTATTTGGTCAATAGGATTATAACCCTTTTCTTTTAGTGAATTATAAACTGAAAGCAACACTTCTTTTGGTTCTATTTTTGTTTCTTTTGGTGGTTCAAACTTCATGGTTTCGTCAAACTTCTCGCTCATATTAACACCCCTATAAGTATTATACCACATTCTAGAATAATTTAAATAATACTATTTATTAATTTGTATTTTAATTAAATTATTAACAATAGAAAGAGCCTCATCTACTTTTGAAACATCCTTTCCACCAGCTTGTGCCATATCTGGTCTTCCACCTCCACCGCCGCCTGTTGCCTTAGCTACCTCTTTAATTATATTTCCAGCTAAAATGCCTTTTGAATTTAGATCCTTTGTTACCATAGATACAAATGAAACTCTATTATTAGCTATAGACGCTAAAACTATTACTCCTGAATCAATCTTATTCTTTATTTCATCCCCTAAATTTCTTAACCCATCCATATCTAAGTCTTTTGATTTATATGTTATTAGATTTATACCCTCTACTATTTCTTTTGTACCTAATATTTCTTCAGCTATATTTGTTGATAGTTTGCTTTTTAATTTTTCTATTTCCTTATCTTTAACCTTAAGCTCATCAATTAATGTATGTGCCTTTTCCAGCAAATTTTGTTTGCTTGTCTTAAGAATATTGCTTATTACTTCAGTTTCTTCTTCCAAGTCTATTAGGTATTCATATACACTTAGTCCTGTAATTGCTTCAATTCTACGAACACCACTAGCAATTCCAAATTCAGACATTATCTTAAACATCCCAATATTTGATGTATTTTTTACATGGGTACCTCCACATAATTCTTGACTATAATCACCAATTCTTATAATTCTTACTTCGTCTCCATATTTATCCTCAAACAATCCTACTGCTCCCATCTCCTGAGCTTCTTTAAGAGATGTTTCTATAGTTACTACATCTAGAGCTTGCAATATTTTATCATTTACAATTCTTTCTATTTTGTCTAAATCATCTTTTGATATACCTTCAAAATGAGTAAAATCAAAACGCATTCTATTAGGTGTAACTAATGAACCAGCTTGATTTACATGTTCCCCTAATACATCTTTTAATGCTTTATGAAGTACATGGGTTGCAGAGTGATTTCTTCTTGTAGCATTTCGACTTCTCTCATCAACAGTTGCTACTACTATGTCTCCAATTTTAGCATTGCCTTCAACTATTTTTACATAGTGAAGTGGAAGTCCACCTTTAGTTTTTTGAGTGTCTATTACTTCCCCTTTGAAGTTACTAGATCCTATGACTCCAATATCTCCAACTTGACCTCCAGATTCACCATAAAATGGTGTTTCTTGAAGCACCAAGATTCCCTCTTCACTTATATTTAGTTCCTCTGCTTTGGAATTCTCTTTTAGAATTTTTGTTATATGTGTTACTAAATTTGTTACTTCATAACCTTTAAATACTGTTTCAAGCCCTTCAAATAAATCATCTTGATGAGATACTCCCCATCCACTGTCTCCTTCTTCTCTTGCTTGTCTTGCTCTAGATCGTTGCTCTTCCATATGTTCATTAAATTCTTCTTCGTTTAAGCTTAAATTTCTCTCTTCTAAAATTTCTTTTGTCAACTCTAATGGGAAGCCAAATGTATCATATAATTTAAAAGCTTTTTCCCCTTCTAATTCTCCTTTATTGTTCTTATACATTTCTTCAATGTAATGCTCTAATATTGAAATACCCTGATCTAATGTTTCTTGAAACTTTTCTTCTTCAGCTCTAATTATCTTTTTTATTTGACCTTCTCGTGTCAATAATTCTTTATATTCTATAGACCAGGACTTAATCACTACATCAGCTATTTCTGTTAGAAATTCCTTATTTATACCTAGTAATTTTCCATGTCTTGCTGCTCTTCTTATTAGTCTTCTAAGTACATAACCTCTTCCTTCATTACTTGGGAGTACGCCATCAGAAACTAAAAAAGTCATAGCTCTAGTGTGGTCAACTATTACTCTTACAGACACATCCTTTTCTTTATCTGAACCATATTTATAATTGCTTACCTTTTCTACTTCATTTAGAATATGGTTTATTGCACCAATTTCAAATATATTGTCTGCATTTTCAACTACGGCTGCAATTCTTTCTAAACCCATACCTGTATCTATGTTAGGATTTGGTAGAGGATGGTATACTCCTTGCTCATCTTTATCAAATTGTGTAAATACAAGATTCCAGATTTCTAAAAACCTATCACAATCGCAGCCAGGTTTACAATCTGGTCTGCCACAACCAAATTCTTCTCCTCTATCAATATGGATTTCAGAACATGGACCAGATGGGCCTACTTCTAATTCCCAAAAATTATCCTTTTTCCCTAGTCTAACAATTCTTTCTTCTGGAACACCAATTTTATTCTTCCAAATGTCATGCGCTTCGTCATCATCTAAATATATTGTTATCCATAGTTTTTCAGGGTCTAATTCTACCCTTTCTGTTAAAAATTCCCATGCCCATGAAATGGCTTCTTCTTTAAAATAGTCTCCAAAAGAAAAATTACCCAGCATCTCAAAAAAAGTAGCATGTCTTGCAGTTTTGCCTACATTGTCTATATCACCAGTACGTATACACTTTTGGCAAGTAGACATTCTATTACTTGGAGGTGTTGCTTCTCCTGTAAAATATCGTTTAAGTGGCGCCATGCCAGCACCTATTAATAATAGTGACTTATCATTCTTAGGCACAAGAGAAAAACTTGGTGCTATTATATGTTCTTTTTCTCTAAAAAAATCTAAAAATTCTTTTCTAATCTCATGTAATCCCATTTCCCTCATAAATACACCTCATCATCTTAGTTCAATCTATTAACTCAGTAGCAAGAAGTTCTATACTACTGATATTTTAATTTAATATGAATATATTGTCAATTCCATAGTTAATCTTCTTTAGTTTTATTGAATCTTTTTTTGCAAATCTAATGCTAGCTTACTTACAAACATTAATGGACGTATTTTTGTAAAATGTCTAACTAAAATAAAAGAAGGCATAAAGCCTTCCTTAATTATCATTAATTGTCATTAATCCTCTATTTCTGCATGATGATCATCTTCATCAAAGTCAAAATCATCTAAGCCCTCTATTTTAACATTGTTTTTCTTTGAATAATCAAGAAGTGCAGATTTAATTGCTTGCTCAGCTAAAACAGAACAATGAATCTTTACTGGTGGAAGACCATCTAGTGCTTCAACTACAGCTTTATTCGTTAATGACATTGCTTCATCAATAGACTTCCCTTTTATTAATTCTGTAGCCATACTTGATGATGCAATTGCTGATCCGCATCCAAAGGTTTGGAATTTAACATCTTCAATAACTCCGTCTTCTATCTTTAAAAACATCTTCATTATATCTCCACATTTTGCATTTCCAACTTCACCTACACCATTTGCATCCTCTATTTCTCCAACATTTCTTGGATTTTTGAAATGTTCCATAACTTTTTCTGAATACATCATTTATATTACCCCCGTTTTTCTTTCATTATATAATGGTGACATGTTTCGTAATCTGTCAACTATTTCAGCTAATTTTTCTACTACATAGTCTACTTCTTCTTCAGTATTGTACATTCCTAAGGATAATCTTAAGGATCCGTGTGCTATTCCATGAGGTAATCCTATAGCTAATAAAACATGGGAGGGATCAAGGGATCCTGATGTACAGGCTGAACCACTTGATGCAGCAATACCTTCCATATCAAGGCTTAATAATATGGATTCACCTTCTATATATTCAATAGAGTAATTTACATTGCCAGGTAGTCTCTTTGACCTATGACCATTTAGTCTAACATGTTTAATGTTTTTTTCTATTTTAGTCATTAATCTATCTCTTAAATATATTAACCTTTCACTCTTTTCAACTAATTCTTTACTTGCAAGTTCTATTGCTTTTCCTAAACCTACAATTCCTGAAACATTTTCTGTCCCAGCTCTTCGGTTTCGTTCCTGAGCTCCACCTTCGATTAGATTATCAAACCTTAATCCTTTTTTAATATATAGGGCGCCTATTCCTTTAGGGCCATAAATTTTATGTCCTGAAAGAGATAGAAGGTCTATATTCATTGCCTTTACGTCTATTTTTATACTTCCAACAGCTTGAACAGCATCAGTGTGAAAAATAATGTTATTCTCTTTTGCTATTCTACCAATTTCTTCTATTGGTTCTAAGGTTCCAATTTCATTGTTTGCAAACATTATAGTAATTAATATAGTCTTGTCAGTTATTGCAGATCTAAGTTCTTCTAAGTCTATTAGACCATCTTCGTCTACATCTAAATAAGTTACTTCAAATCCATCTTTTTCCAAATATTGACAAGTATGCAAAACTGCGTGATGTTCTATTTTTGTAGTAATAATATGATTTCCTTTTTCTCTATTTCTTAAGGCTACTCCCTTAATTGCCCAGTTGTCGGATTCTGAACCACCAGCAGTGAAGAAGATTTCATTTTTATCTGCATTAAGAGCATCTGCTACTTGTTCCCTTGCTTTTTCAACTGCAACTTTTGATCTAGAACCCAATGCATAAATACTAGAAGGATTACCATAATTATCTGAAAAATATGGGAGCATTTCATCTAGTACTTCCTTTCGAACTTTTGTTGTTGCAGCATTATCCATGTATATATTTTTTTCCATCGTATGCCTCCTAATATTATTAATTATTTAATGTTTCCTCAACCATATCCCGTAATGTAATTGAATCAACAACAGAATCAATACTATTTTTTATTTTAACCAAAACTAACTTTGTAACACAATTTTCCTCTTTAGAACAATCAAAGTCGTGCATAACACAATCTGCAGGAGCCAGTGTTCCTTCTAAACTCCTCAGGACTTCACCTACAGTTATGTCACTGGGTAGTCTAGATAATATGTATCCACCTTGAGCACCTCTTACACTTTGTATAAGACCATCTCTCTTAAGATTAGAAAACAATTGTTCTAAATAATTCTCTGATAGTCCTTGTTTCTCAGCAATATATTTTAACGAAATTGGTTCATCACTAAATTCCAATGCAAGCTGATACATTGCCATTAAACCATATCTTCCTCTTGTTGATAGCTTCATTTTACCACCTCTTTTAATCCCAACCACTTCAGTCGGCTTTCAATATTTAGTATAGTATACCCCAGTAAATTTGTCAACATTAAAAAATAGAATATTAACTAATTATTTTTACATAAAAAAAAGAGCCTAAGCTCTTTTTCATATTTACTATCCGATCAGATCCCCTAATTGCGGTGGGAAAAAATCAGGAAATTCTGCATTATCGAAATCATCACATATATCTTCTGGACTAAATTCCTCGCATGGTGGTGGGGTTTGGCAGTATCCGAATGTTGGTATCATCAATTGTACTGTTCCTACTACTTTAACTATAATAAATACCCCTACAGTTATATTTAATTCTCCACCTGAAACTATTGGACATGATAATAATACAGATTGTGTTTCGACTACTATTCTAAAATCAAACTCATCTCTTGCATCTGGAATGTATAGAATTACATCTTTAAATATATCTGGTAAAAAGAATTCTCTTTCTACGTTTCCATTTTCATCTAATACTTGAAATGGTATTCTGATTGTGAATTTTACCCTTCTAAAATCTTCTCTGTTTTTAATGTCTTTAACTACTAATGTATTTGGCACTATAAATCCTGGTCTAAATCTCACTCTATCAAAAGAACATTCATCTATACTGTATTCTAAATCTGGGAAACATTCTCTCTGTTGACAGCTTGCAAAGACTTTATCAATAATAACACAGTCATTTTCCAGGCATCGTAGGATTTCCATTTGATCTACACTATTTTTCTCAACCATATAGATACACTCCTTTATAATATTTTCTTTACTGATTACATATTATGTAGTGTAGATATAATTGTGATAGTTTTGGAGGGATTAATAAATGAAATTTATATTGGAATCTGATGGCACATTAAAATATATGACGTCTTTAAATAATGAAGATGTTAACAATTTAGTTGTTGAACATAATGTTTTAATTTATGACTATATAATTAATGACAATAATTCAATTTATTTGGTATATTTACAAAATAATGGTTCTTTAAGCTATAAATATATTAATAATGAAGAAATAACTGAGTTTTTGATTGGCAAGTTTGATGTAAAATCCAATATATATAATGGTATTTCCATATTAAACATCAATAAGAAATTAAATCTAATCTATTCATTTTATAATATAATGAACCCAAATGTTCATACAATACATCATATTATTTTATCCAATAATTCTCAAGAAAAGAATAGTGTTATCAAATTCGTTTCAAAAAGCCAAGGTTATCATTTTGTAGTAGATAATGATTCAAAAAATAATATACATTTATTTTATAACACTATTTCAAAAAACTTCTCTTATATTTACTATATATACTTTAACCCATATAAGAATCAATGGTTAACTAATCCTATGAGATTATCTAGTTCCGATAGTCATAGCGAATCCCCTTCAATCTTTGTGGATCATATGGATAATATTCATGGTACATGGTGGGAGAAAACTTCAAATGGATACATACTAAAATATAAGAAATTGAGCCCATCTGGCTCGGAAATGTATAAATGGAAAGCAATGATTATACCTTCAATTATTCAAGATAAGGCATCATCAAAGATATATGGAATAAATAATAATATTTATATTGAATGCTTAGACTATGTTTTAATATCAAATGATTTTGGCATGAATTGGATTAAGGATGAAAAAGAAATTGGCAATAATCTAATTGTTGAAAATGGTTCAGACATTATAACAGAAGATTCCATAAATAATGAAGATTCTTATGAATTTCCTCCAGATGATGATTTTACAGATGAATCAAGTAAACTTAAATATGAAATCTTGTTATTAAATCAAGAAGAAATATTGATAAATCTAAAGGATCTTTTATATAAACAGGAAATTCTCAAATCAAAAATTTTTGATATAGAGGATTCATTTAAAAAACAAAATAAAAGCATATTGAAAAGAATATTTTTTGACTGACTCAACTTCTTTATTAATTCATATGACCCTCCAATGTTTTTTGGAATTGGAGGGTCATATATAAATCATTAATTAAAAATACTTAAGTAAATATTAATCTTCAATATTAAGTTTAATCCTTAATTTTTCTAACATATCCTTTGTCATTGCTTCTAAATTATACTTAGGATTCCAGCCCCATTCTTCTCTAGCTGCTGAATCATCTAATGAATTCGGCCATGAATCTGCTATTGCTTGTCTACCTGAGTCTACATCATAATCTAATTTGAACTCTGGTATATGTTCTTTTATTGATGCTGCAATTTCTTCAGGCTCAAAGCTCATTGCAGTTACATTAAATGCATTTCTATGCTTTAATTTTGCCGGGTCTGCCTCCATTAAACTAACAATCGCATCAAGTGCATCTGGCATATACATCATATCCATTTGGGTTCCTTTATCTATAAAGCTTGTATATTTCTTATGCTTAAGTGCTTCGTAATAAATATGAACTGCATAATCCGTTGTTCCGCCACCTGGTAGTGTTTCATATGATATTAAACCTGGAAATCTAACTCCCCTAGTATCAACATCAAATTTTTTATAATAATAATCACATAGCAATTCACCAGCTACTTTAGTAACACCGTACATAGTATTTGGTCTTTGTATAGTGTCTTGTGGCGTATTATCCGGTGGTGTAGAAGGTCCAAATGCAGCTATTGAACTTGGTGTGAAAATTTGTAAACGTTTTTCTCTTCCCAATTCAAGGACATTGTATAATCCGTTCATATTTATGTCCCAACAGCTAGCTGGATCATTTTCCCCCTTTGCGGATAAAATAGCGGCTAAATTGATAATTGTATTAATATTGTATTTATCAACAACATCCGCCATTTGCTTTAGATTATTGATATTAACTATTTCAAATGGTCCATTTTCGATTAAAGCCTCATGCCCCTCTTTAATCCTTCTATTACTTGCTACTGCATTGTTAACTCCATAAATTTCTCTTAGCTTTACCATAAGCTCTGAACCTATTTGACCTAGCGCACCTGTTACTAATATTTTTCTCAATTACAGCACCTCCAGTTTTATTAAGAATTTGCTCGATATAAACGAGTATTACTTTAACTTTATTATAACACAAATTTAGACTAAAATAATAAACAGATTCTTATATCAAAAAAAAAGAGGCCTAATAAGCCTCTTGATTGTTATATAAATTTTTATAACATTTCTTTCTTTATGCCTTTTTTTAGAATCTCTTCATAGTCAATATATGAGTATATATCATCATCAAATTCGGAAGAGAACTTTGATAATTCTTCTAAGCTTAGTTCTTCAATTGATGTTTTATTATCTTCAGCATATATTACGATTTGACCCACAATGCTATGGGCTTCTCTAAAGGTCACCCCTTTTTTTACTAAGTAATCTGCAACTTCTGTAGCATTTAAAAAGCCCTTCTTAACTGCCTTTTTCATTGATTCAGGATTTGCTTTAAGTGTTCCAATCATTCTGTTCATTAACTTTATACAAATAGTTGTAGTTGTAAGGCTATCGTAAAAACTCTCCTTATCTTCTTGCATATCCTTATTATAAGCTAATGGAATACCTTTCATAACAGTTAATAAAGTGAATAAATTGCCATATACACGACCTGTTTTGCCCCTAATTAATTCTGACGCATCAGGGTTTTTCTTTTGTGGCATTATAGATGATCCTGTTGTATATCTATCATCTAATGTAATAAATCCAAATTCAGAACTTGTCCATAAACATAATTCTTCCGCCAAGCGAGATAAATGCATCATAATAATACTGAAAGCTGCCATAGCTTCTAAGCAGAAGTCTCTATCGGAAACACCATCTATAAAATTAGAATATACTGTTTCAAATCCTAATAGTGATGCTGTATACTGACGATCAATATTATGAGTTGTACCTGCTAATGCACCACATCCAAGTGGAGATTCAGTCATTGAATTAAAAGCATCTACAAGTCTTCTTCTATCTCTGCTAAACATAGAATGATATGCCATAAGATAATATTTAAATGTAACTACTTGTGCTCTTTGAAGATGCGTGTATCCTGGCATTATCCATGGATTTGCATCAGCAATCCTATTTATTGTATCTATTAATGAATCTAAAAGTCCTATGACATTTTGCATTTCATCTTTCACAAATAATTTCATGTCTGTATTACATTGGTCATTTCTACTACGTGCAGTGTGTAGTTTTTTAGCTACATCTCCAACTCTATTTGCTAATTCTAACTCAACATATGTGTGAACATCTTCATAGCTACCATCTAAATCCAATTTGCCTGCTTCTAAGTCTTTAAGAATGCTATTAAGTCCTTCCGTAAGTGCTTTTCCTTCTTCTTCGGTTATTATTTCGCATTTAACTAGCATAGCTACATGTGCAATACTACCTTTTATATCAGGTTTTAATAACCAAAGAGTTGTTGTAAAACTATTTTGAAACTCTTCCATGAGATTATCCTCATCTCCACGGAATCTTCCACCCCATAGTTTTGTTTCATAGTTCTTTTTCATAAAGTTAATCTCTCCCTGCTGAAATTTAAGCTGGATAAAATCCAGCTCCTTATTTTAATAATATAATAGTCCTAGTGTCTTTGGACCTAAATGGGCACCAATTACTGGCCCTAAATCATCTATTGATATTGTTGCATTTGGAAACTTACTTACTAGTTCTAGCTTTAATTTTTCTGCTACATCTATATTAGAAATTTGGCAAATACTAATCTTTTGCACGTCTACAGGTATTTTATTTATCATATATGATATGGCTTTATTAGTACCTCTGACTTTTTCTATTAAATTCAATTCCCCATCCTGAAGTTCAATTATTGGTTTGATGTTTAATAGATTACCTACAGTTGAACCTAAACCAGATAGTCTACCACCTCTTCTTAAATATTCAAGAGTTCCTGTAGTAAGCAAAATACGCATCTCTTTTTTCATTTTGTTTAAATACTCTGATATTTCTTCAGCAAATTTACCTTCATTAGCTAGTCTTAAAGCATCTTCAACTAAAAATCTTAGATTTGATGCAGAAGTTTCTGAATCTATAATAGTAACTCTTCTATCCTCTAACATATTCTTAGCTAAAACTGCACTATTATATGTGCCGCTTAATTTAGAAGATATAACAATCGCTATTATTTCACGGCCTTCCTCTATGCATTCCTTAAATACATTATAAAATTCACCTGCTGATGGTTGGGAAGTTGTTGGAAACAACTTTGTAGTTTCAAGTTTACTAAAAAACTCCTCGAATTCACCTTTAAATCCTTCTGTAAATGTTTCACCATCAAAGACATAGCTTAAAGGTACAACTTTTATACCATTTTTATCTACAAATTCCTTTGAAATATAACTGGTACTGTCTGTTACAATTTTTATTTTGGTCAATTTACCCCTCCTAAACTAAGTTATTGATTTAATAATAGTTCTATCTATAAGTAGATAGAACTATTATTGCACAAATATAATCATTTCACAACTATATTGTAAATTTTACCCATTACAAATATTTCTTTTACTATCTTTTTACCTTCAATAAATTTTGATATGCTGTCATCCTTCAAGACCTTTTCTCTTATAAGATCTTGTGTATCAGTTACATTTACAATTAGCTTTCCTCGTACTTTGCCATTAACTTGAATTGGTATTTCTATAACTTCATCTCTAGTTTTTTCTTCTTCATATTGTGGCCATTGAGCATTAAACAGATATCCCTCATAGCCTACTACTTGCCATAGTTCTTCAGTTATATGTGGTGCTACTGGGTTTAACAATATTAAGAATATTTCAAAATCCTTTTTAGTAATTTTACCATTATTATTAAAGTCATTGACCAATGTCATCAAAGCTGCTATTCCTGTATTGAATTTTAGCGTTTCGTAGTCTTCTGATACTTTCTTAATGGTTTTATGGATATTAGATTCTAATTCTATTGTATATTCATTACCATCTACAATTATTTCTTGAAGTCTCCATACCCTTTCTAAAAATCTTCTACATCCCTTAACTCCATTTTCAGACCAAGGAACTGATTTTTCGAAATCCCCAATGAACATTTCATATGTTCTAAGTGTATCTGCTCCAAAATCATTTACTATATCATCAGGATTTACTACATTACCTCTTGATTTTGACATCTTCTCATTATTATCTCCTAAGATCATACCATGTGAAGTTCTCTTTGCATAAGGTTCTGAAGTTTTTACTACTCCTTCATCATATAGGAATTTATGCCAGAATCTTGAATACAATAGATGTAGTGTAGTATGTTCCATACCACCATTATACCAATCGATTGGTAACCAATAGTCTAAAGCTTCTTTAGAAGCCAATGCATCGTGATTATGTGGGTCTATATATCTTAAGAAGTACCATGATGATCCAGCCCATTGAGGCATAGTATCAGTTTCTCTTTTAGCCTCTCCACCACACTTAGGACAAGTAGTGTTTACCCAATCGTCCATTTTCGCCAATGGAGATTCACCATTTTCAGTAGTTTCATAATTATCAACTTCAGGTAACATCAAAGGTAGTTCTTCTTCAGGTAATGGCACCCAACCGCATTTATCACAATATACCAATGGTATTGGTTCTCCCCAATATCTCTGTCTTGAAAATACCCAGTCTCTTAATTTATAGTTGATTTTTCCCTTGCCTAGTCCAATTTCTTCTAAGTAATTTGTCATTTTATTAATAGCTTCTTTAACTTCTAAACCGTTTAAGAATCCAGAGTTTACTAATTCACCTGAGTTAGTATCAGTATAAGCTTCATCTTCAATATTTCCACCTTTTATAACTTCAATAATTGGCAAATTGAACTTTTTAGCAAACTCCCAGTCTCTAGTATCGTGCCCTGGTACTGCCATAATGGCTCCAGTTCCATAGGTAATCAATACATAATCTGAAACCCAAATAGGTATTTCTTCTTTTGTAGCTGGATTAATTGCCCTTATACCTTTAATCTCAACACCTGTTTTTACTTTACTTAGTTCAGTTCTTTCAAAATCTGATTTTTTGCTAACTTTCTCTCTGTAGGCAAGAATTTCATCAAGATTTTCTATTTTTTCTTTATATTTCTCAATAATTGGGTGCTCAACAGCTAAAACCATATATGTTGCACCAAATAGTGTATCTGGTCTAGTTGTATAAACACGAAGCTTATCCTCAATGCCTGGAATTGCAAAATCTATTTCCATACCATGGGATCTGCCAATCCAGTTTTTCTGTTGTAATTTTATTCTATCCAAATAATCAACATCGTCTAAATCGTTTATCAATCTCTCAGCATATTCAGTTATCTTTAGCATCCATTGATTCTTAACTTTTCTAACTACTTCACCACCACATCGTTCACAACTTCCATTGACTACTTCTTCATTTGCTAAGCCAACCTTACAAGATGTACACCAATTTATTGGCATCTCTTGTTTATATGCTAAGCCTTTTTCAAATAGTTTTAAGAATATCCATTGTGTCCATTTATAATATTCTGGGTCTGTAGTATTTACTTCCCTTGACCAATCAAAAGAAAATCCAATTGATTTAAGTTGTTTTTTAAATCTAGCAACATTTTGCTCTGTAACAATTTTAGGATGAATCTTATGCTTTATTGCATAGTTTTCTGTTGGTAAACCAAAGGCATCCCAACCCATAGGAAATAGCACGTTATATCCTTCTAATCTTCTTTTTCTAGCTACTATATCAAGGGCAGTATACGGTCTTGGATGACCAACGTGTAATCCTTCCCCTGAAGGGTATGGAAATTCTACTAGAGCATAAAACTTGGGTTTATCACTAGAATTATACGCTTTATATGGTTCTTTTTCCTCCCATATTCCCTGCCATTTTGGCTCAATTTCTTTTGGTTTATAATCTTTCATTTTTTCCCTCCTAGATATCCCATAGATTAGAATTCAGCAGAATTTACAGTTCTTGGGAATGGAATAACGTCTCTAATATTTGTTATTCCAGTTAAATACATTATTGCTCTTTCAAATCCTAATCCATAACCTGCATGTTTTGTTCCACCATATTTCCTTAACTCTAAATACCACCAGTATTCCTCTGGATCCATTCCATTATCAATTATTCTTTGTTCCAATATATCAAATCTTTCTTCTCTTTGACTGCCACCAATGATTTCTCCTATTCCTGGAACAAGCAAATCCATTGCTGCTACTGTTTTATTATCATCGTTTAATCTCATATAAAACGCTTTGATCTCTTTAGGATAGTTTATAACAAAGACAGGTTTCTTAAATACTTTTTCTGTTATATATCTTTCATGCTCAGTTTGTAAATCTATTCCCCATTCTACTTTATATTGGAAATCCTCCTTTGAAGCCATAAGAAGATCGATTGCTTCAGTGTATGTTATTACTCCAAAATCAGAATTCTTTACATTATCTAGTCTTTCAATAAGTCCCTTGTCAATAAATTTATTGAAAAATTCCATTTCTTCCTTAGCGTTTTCCATAACATAAGAAATGATATACTTCATCATATCCTCTGCAAGACGCATATTATCGTTTAAATCTGCAAATGCTATTTCAGGCTCAATCATCCAAAACTCTGCTGCATGTCTAGCCGTATTTGAGTTTTCTGCTCTAAATGTTGGCCCAAATGTATATACATTCTTAAATGCTAATGCATAAGCTTCAGCTTCCAGTTGACCACTTACTGTTAAGTTAGTATTCTTCGAAAAAAAATCCTCTGAGTAATCAATTTTGCCTTCCTCTGTTCTTGGAAGATTGTCCAAATCTAGTGTTGTTACTTTAAACATTTCTCCTGCACCTTCTGCATCGCTAGATGTGATTATTGGAGTGTGTATGTATACGAAGCCTCTTTCATTGAAAAACTTATGAATTGCGTAAGATGTTAATGAACGCACTCTAAATACAGCACTATATGTATTAGTTCTAGGTCTTAAATGTGCAATGGTCCTAAGATACTCCATTGTATGTCTTTTCTTTTGTAATGGGTAGTCTTGAGTAGACAAGCCTTCAACTAATATTTCTGTGGCCTTGATCTCAAAAGGTTGCTTTGCTAGTGGGGTAGGTACTAAGATACCTTTTATGCTAATAGCAGAGCTTATAGGTAATTTCTCTATTTGGTTAAAATTACTTAATTCATTATCGTACACTATCTGCAGATTATTAAAAAAAGTACCATCGTTTAGTTCTATAAAACCAAATGTTTTAGAAGACCTAGAAGTTCTAATCCAGCCTTCAACATTAACTTGACTATTCAGATATTCTTCACTACTCTTAAAGATATCTCTAATATTTAGTTTCATTAATATCCCTCCTTGTATTAATCAATATACAAAAAACCTTCCATCCTGAACAAGGACGAAAGGTATATTCCGCGTCACCACTCAACTTTGCCACTATTACCTTTAACTAGTTATTGTCATTACTGTTCCTATCATCGTTTGTACCATTTCTGCAGCAAATGAATTGCCTAACAATTCCATCATAAAGCTACTATGAACTTAAGTTCATTATAAATACTTTAATTATCTTTGTCAATTAATTTGCCTATTCTTTCTTTTATTACCTTTTCGTAACCATTTTCAGTAGGCTCATAATATTTAATATTCTTTAATTCATCAGGAAGATAATCTTGCTTTACAAAGCTTCCTTTATAATCATGTGGATATTTATACCCTATGCCATTGCCTAATTTTTCTGCACCAGCATAACCTGAAACTCTTAAGTATTTAGGAATCATACCTATTTTATTATTTTTAACATCATCCATAGCTTTATTTATTGCCATATAGGATTTGTTGCTCTTTGGTGCAGTAGCAACATAAATAGCAGCTTGAGCTAATGGTATCCTAGCTTCTGGCATCCCTATTACATTTACAGCATTAAAGGCGGCTACTGCAACTTGAATAGCATTAGGATCTGCATTTCCTACGTCCTCAGACGCTGCAATAATTATTCTTCTAGCAATAAATTTCGGATCCTCTCCTGCGTTTATCATTTTAGCTAACCAGTATACTGCAGCATCTGGATCAGAACCCCTCATACTTTTAATAAAAGCTGAAATTGTATCATAATGTTCATCTCCACCTTTATCATATTTAGCAGCTTTTATCTGTATAGATTCTTTTATTTTATCCAAATTTAGCTCTACTATTCCATCCGTATCTTCTGGAGTAGATAACACCCCTATCTCCAAAGAGTTCAGTAAAATTCTTCCATCTCCTTCTGATACTGTAATCAAATAATCTAGTGCTTCATGGTCAAGCTTGACACTATATTTTCCAAGTCCCCGTTCTTTATCCTTTAAGGCTCTATTTACTAATTCAACTAAGTCATCATTTTTTAATGACTCAAGTACTAAAACCATAGCCCTTGATAGAAGTGCTTTATTTACCTCAAAGTATGGGTTTTCTGTTGTGGCACCTATAAGTATAATAATTCCACGTTCCACAAATGGCAGTAAGGCATCCTGTTGAGATTTATTAAATCTATGAATTTCATCTATGAAAAGTATAGTTCTTTTATTATATAGTTTTAAAGATTCTTCAGCCCTTTCAATTACTCCTCTTATGTCTTTTACTCCAGAACTAACCGCAGAAAGCTTTTCAAATCTCATATTCGTACTATTAGCGATAATCATTGCCAATGTAGTCTTCCCTGTTCCAGGAGGACCGTAAAAAATCATAGATGTTATACGATCTGCTTTAATAGATCTATTTAAAAACTTACCTTCACCCAATAAATGTTTTTGCCCAACAAATTCATCAAGCTTTTGAGGCCTTATTCTATCTGCTAAAGGCGCATTTCTTTTTAATTTTTCTTCCATTGACATCGTAAATAAATCCATATCATCACCTACATTTTTCTTATGTCTTATGTGTATTAATTATATCATATTTAAAGGATTATTTTTTCTACATATTCAGATGTCATAGCTCTTAATATACTTACATAATACATATCAAATTTTATTATATCTCCTACTTTGTAATCAATTTTGCTATCACTTCCATCTAATATCAAATGATCAGAACTACCACCTAAAATTATTAAATCTTTGTCTAATGGATAAATTGTATCAAAATCAATGTCTTGTTTACCTATTGCACAAAGAATTTTTCTTCTTATTCCTCTATCTACGAAAGTAGGAACATTACCAAAAGCATCAAGCCCAATATTTCCAACTGGTACAGAAGGCTTGTCCTTAATCTCAATTATCTCAACTTCTAATTTAAATGCATCACTATAAGTATTTGGCATCTGTTTTTCGAATGCCGCTTCTCTGCCACATATTAAAGATTCTCCCAAACGTAAGTTGTTAATGCCTTCTAATTTCTTGTCCTGTAATAAATATAATGAGCTGGAATTCCCACCTGATATTATATCTACTTTAATTCCAAAGTTCTGCTCAACCTTTTTACTTATTGTAACTAATTTATTTAATAACTCTTCAGTTGGAATAAGTCCACCATAACAAGTAAAGTTAGCACCTATTCCAGCTATTTCAATTCCATCAAGTTTTATTATTTCTTCAATTGCATCATAAACATCTTCTTCTACAAAATAACCTTCTCGTAAATCGCCTAAATCAACCATTATTATTATCTTGTGAGTCTTATTAAACTTTAAAGCAGCTTCCGATAAAGCTTTAATAGTATCTATTTCAGAATTTAACGAAATATCTGCATATTTTATAACATCATTAACTTCTGATATCATTGGCAATCTAGAAAGAATTTTTGGTATATTAAATTTCTGTATTTTCTTTAGATTTTCCATTCGTGAATCAACTAAATATTTTACTCCACCTTCTACAAAAGCGCTTACAATTTTTTCATAAGCACAAAATCCTTTTGTAACTCCAGCTATTTGGATTCCCTGTTCATTTGCCATATTTACAATAGTCTTTACATTATGCACTACCTTTTTTTTATCAATTAAAACTCTAGGATAAGTCAATATCCAACACCATCCTTTTAATAATATATCAAAATTCCAATCTAATAAAATGACTGCTAATTGTTGTTTTCGTCCAAAATTTTCTTAAGTTCTTCCATAAATGAATTTGAATCTTTAAATCTTCTATAAACTGATGCAAATCTAACATATGCAACTTCGTCTATGTCCTTCAACTTATTCATAACCATTTCACCAATTTCTACAGATGTTATTTCTTTTTCCATAGAATTGTATAAAGTCTTTTCGATTTCGTCTACTATCTTCTCTATAGTGCTTATGGAAATTGGCCTTTTCTCACATGATTTCAGAATTCCATTAAATAACTTGTTTCTATTATATACCTCTCTATTGCCATCTCTTTTTACGACTATTTTGGGGATTTCTTCAATTCTCTCATATGTAGTAAATCTCTTACCACATTCAATGCATTCCCTTCTTCTTCTTATAGCTTGTCCCTCATCAGTTGGTCTTGAGTCTATTACCTTAGAATCAAGATGTTCACAATATGGACATTTCATCTATTTTCCCTCCTATAGTACAACCATTTCAATCAAATACCGGTAAATACTTCTCAGTAATTATAACATAACAAAAATCTAATTAATTTTATTATAGTATAAAAGGATAGTCTATGGAAGGATTATTAAGATTACATATTAATAACTATTCATTTTGTAAGTTTACAAGTATTATATCAGTACCTATTTTTATTATATTGCTCCACCCAATGAATATATCTGTAGATTTTGAGAAAAAACTTACAACCTTATTTTCACTAGGTAATATCATACCAACTATTGTACCCTTGTCTAAGTCTATCTCAAAATCATATATATATCCTAATCTTTCTCCATTGAGAACGTTTATAACTTCCTTTTCTTGCATATCTGATAATTTTAACATACTCTCACCTCTTTAATGTATTTATTACTATAGATATATAGTTTTATATCCATAATTATTACATTAATTTAAAGTGAAGATATATTAAACATGTTTTCTCATTTGCCTTAAAGCATTTTTTTCAAGCCGAGAAACTTGAGCTTGTGATATTCCTATTTCATTTGCTACTTCCATTTGAGTCTTGCCTTCAAAAAATCTTAAATTCAAAATTTCCTTTTCTCGATTATTTAGTTTTCCCATAGCCTCTTTTAGACTTATATCCCTAAGCCATACTTCATCATCTGCTTTATCATCTTTTACTTGATCAACTACATAAATTGCATCTCCACTATCGTGGTAAATCGGTTCAAATAATGATATAGGTTCTTGTATAGCCTCTAAAGCAAATACTACATCTTCTTTTGGTAGATTCAATATCTTTGCGATTTCAGTAACAGTTGGTTCTTTTGAATACTTGTGAACATAAGAATCACGCGCTTGTAAAGCCTTATATGCAGTATCTCGTAAAGATCTACTTACTCTTATTGCATTATTATCCCTTAAATATCTTCTAATCTCTCCAATTATCATTGGGACAGCATATGTTGAGAATTTGACATTATGGCTCAAATCAAAATTATCAATAGCTTTAATTAGTCCAATACATCCAACCTGAAATAAATCGTCTACTGGTTCCCCTCTTCTATTGAATCTCTGAATAATACTCAAGACTAATCTTAAATTGCCTTTAATAAACTTCTCTCTAGCTACCATATCTCCTGCTTTTATTTTAACAAATAATTGTTGCATTTCCTCATGGGTAAGAACTGGTAATTTAGCTGTGTTGACTCCACAAATCTCAACTTTGGACACATGCATGATATTCATCCTTTCATATAAACTTCCCCTTTCATTTAAAATTATTTCCTTCATATGTATTTTTATACTTAAGACTATTTGTCCAATTTTAATTTTTATAATAAAAGAGATATTATCGGGTGATAATATCTCTTTGTCATAATAGTCTGCCCATTTCCTTACGTAATCTTTTAATTATTCTTTTTTCTAATCTAGATATATATGATTGAGATATACCTAATATATCTGCAACTTCTTTTTGTGTCTTTTCTAATCCATTTGACAATCCATACCTTAATTCTACAATAGTCCTTTCTCTCATAGACAATTTCTCAATTGCCTCTGATAATAATGTTTTATCAACTTGTTCTTCTAAATTCTTGGAAACTATATCTCCTTCTGTCCCTAATATATCCGAAAGCAATAACTCATTACCATCCCAATCTGTATTTAGCGGCTCATCAAAGGAAATCTCATTTTTAAGCTTGCTATTTTTTCTTAAATACATTAATATTTCATTTTCAATACATTTTGAAGCATAAGTTGCTAGTTTTATTTTTTTATCAGGATCAAATGTATTAACTGCTTTTATAAGTCCTATAGTCCCAATTGAAATCAAATCTTCTATTGACACTTTAGTATTATCAAATTTCCTAGCAATGTACACTACCAGTCTTAGATTTCTCTCTATTAATATTCCTTTAATAGATTCATCTTTTTTTAAATTATTTAAATAATATAATTCCTCTTCAGGATTTAATGGAGGGGGTAAGGATTCTCCAGTACCTATATAATCTATTCTTTCAAGCAAATTTAACTTTTTTAAAAACTTATATATTACGAGTTTAATTTTGTATTTCAAAGTATTCATTTTCGACTCCCCCATTAATTAATTCATAATGCATTAACCCGCTATATCCCATTTCTTTTTCAAGAGAACCTGCAAATATTCCTATGATGATATCCTCTTTAATATACTCATTGCCCCTGTAATTTATTGCAACTTGATCAGGAGTAAAACCAAATATTATTCCACTTTTCCCTATAGAATTAAAGGGAATCATTGTTAACCTTATTTCTAGATGTAAGTTCTTTAATAATTCTTCTACTAGTTTAAAATTGCTTTCTTCATTTGCATTTATTAATTCCTTCATCAAAGGAGGTAATAGTGATTTTAGTTTTTCATATTCAACGACTATAACTTTTTTATTAGTAAATGGTACTACTAATGAATTCCCAGTATCCAATAGCGCTTTTAATTTTACATTTTGTTTTTTAAATGTTATGGAAACTAAAGCAATGAAATCATCTCTTAGTATTTTTTGATGATAAAATTGAAAAACTACTTTACCCCCTACTAAACTTGCTAACACTCCAATTATTAAGTATTTTACAGGAAATCCATTAAGAGTATCTATTCTCATACTCCATATATCAACAATACTACTAGTTGAATAAAATACTCCTAGAGTTGCACCAGCAAATAAAAAGGAAATAATATAAAATGCAATTAATTCCTTTAAAAATATTTTTACGTTTATATAATCAAATATTATTCTAATGAATAGCATAGATAATAATAGTTTAAATAAAGGAGTAGTTAAAAAAATTGTCTTTGTAGAAAAAAAAGCTAGTGGGTAAAATGATGCTAAAGAAGATCCAATAATAATTTTTTTTATTTTTACATCAGACTTAATCAATAGTTTAGTTAGGTAAAAAATAAAAAAATTAATAATGAAGTTTTCTATTACTAGGTATTCCACAACTATATACAAAAACTTCTCCTACCTTTTCAAATATGAACTGTTTGTATCTTAATAAGCTCATAGATGTAAAATATTTAAATAACTTAATTCTTTAAACATTATTATAGATTAATACATTTGAAAAATATGTCGGATTATTAAAATAAAAAAAAACGTATCTCTACATTAAGATACGTTTTTCTACATTAAATTATCTCTTATCTTTTCTTCTTAAAAATATTGGTATATCTAAATCTTCATAATCTTCTTCGTCTATGTTTACACTAGAATCATCTTTTGATTGACTGCTGTTGGAATATTGCCTTTTATTCTTTGTTTTATCATTTTCTGAGATTTTCTCAAATCCTGTTGCAATAACAGTTATTTTAATTGTATCACCAAGATTATCATCAATACCAGCACCGAAAATAATATTTGCATCTTGATCAACTGCTTGTCTAATTAAATCGGCTGCTTCATTTACTTCAAATATGCCTAAATCTGAACCACCTGTAATATTCAATAGAACAGATTTAGCCCCTTCAATTGATGTTTCCAATAACGGACTCTTAATAGCTAACTTAGCAGCATCAGTCGCTCTGTTATCCCCTGAAGCCAATCCTACGCCCATATGAGCAATACCTTTACATGACATTATTGTTTTTACATCAGCAAAATCCAAATTTATTAGGTTTGGTACAGATATTAAATCAGAAATGCCTTGAATACCACTCTGTAACACTTCATCAGCCATTAAAAAAGCTTGAGACATTGTTGTTTTTTTATCTGCAATTTGTAACAATCTATCATTAGGAATAGTAACTAATGTGTCAACTTTATTTTTTAATTCTTCAACACCTTTTTCAGCTTGAATAAGTCTCTTTCTACCCTCAAAAGTAAATGGTTTTGTAACAACACCAACTGTAAGGATTCCTAATTCTTTTGCTATCTCAGCCACAATTGGAGCAGCTCCAGTACCAGTTCCACCACCCATTCCAGCTGTAATAAAAACCATATCAGCCCCTGACATTATCTCCATTATGTCATTTCTATTTTCTTCTGCAGCTTTATTTCCAATCTCAGGATTAGCACCTGCACCTAGTCCTTTTGTAAGTTTTTCCCCTAATTGAACTTTCGTCTCTGCCCTTGAAGCATATAAAGCTTGTCTATCTGTATTCAATGCAACAAAATCAATTCCTCTTACACCAGATTCAATCATTCGATTTACTGCATTATTTCCCCCGCCACCAACTCCTATAACTTTAATTTTAGCGAATTGAACTACATCAATATCAAAATCAAACATTAATTCTCCCCCTCATCAATTTGTATAACAACT
This sequence comes from Tissierellia bacterium, assembly GCA_028708575.1. Lineage (GTDB taxonomy): Bacteria > Bacillota > Clostridia > Tissierellales > Tissierellaceae > UBA3583. The sequence continues at coordinate 18,666 of JAQVYQ010000007.1, read as the reverse complement.
ATAATTACTTATTGGATTTCCTTTTCCGTAGCCAAATTCGCCTTATTGCGGCAAAGTTGTCAAAAATTCGACCACCAAATGTAATAATTGCAGCATAGTACAATGGTACCCCCAGTTGATCGCCTATGTAAGCTAAAAATGCAGCTAATATGGAATTCCCAAAAAATCCAGATAAAAATATTTCTATACTAAAATTATCTTCTAGATTTGCTCTTATGCCACCAAAAACTGAATCTAAGCAAGCTAATATTGCTACCGATACATATAATGAATATGCGCTATTGTAAGTATAGGGTAATAAAAATCCTATAACAGCTCCTATTAATATTCCAATAAGTGCAAAAAACAATTAATCACCCTCTTCTACTGAGTTTGCATATTTATAACTGAAGCCCCCTATATAAGCAGGTATTACAACCTTATCCTTTGCTTCTGGTTCAAAACCTATAGCGAAAACTGATCTTAAAGTGTCACCATATGTTCCAGGAGCATTTACTGATGCCATTAACAATTTAGGATCGCCTATGGCCTTTATTACAAAAGGTGTAGCAATGCTTCTATCATTAATTCTTATAATTGGGCCACCACATTTAATCTCTGATGCAGAAATCACCCTTTGATCATTTATACTAATTGCTTCGGCTCCAGCTATTTTGAGGTCATTAATTACATTTAATATATCAACATCATGAATTATATAATCATTTAAATCAAAACCTTCGATTACAGTATCCATATTATCATACATTACAATCTGTATGCCAGGTCCTTCTAGTGTAGTTCTACCTGAAATAGTCATATTATATTTTAAATCTTCCAATAAAATATCTTCTATATTTCTATCATCCACTAATATGTTCTCAAGTATCTGTAATTCTTCTTCCTTTTGTTTTATAATACCATTTAATTCTATAATTTCACTATTTATTAAATTAATTTCATTTTGTGTATCTTCAAATGATTTTATGGTTACTGGAACTATTAAATCAACCTGAAGCTTTATTTGACTTGCAATCAACATTCCTACTAAGATACTAAAAAAAGCTAAAATGATCTTTGGATTATTATTTTTCATAAAATTACCTCCAATCAATTTGCATTTTCCTCTACAGGACTAGCATAAATAAATTCATTTACTCTTCTATATTTTGGAATTGTAATATTTTTATCTTGTGTTAAATGAACTATATAATCATAATTCCTTAACTGCCATACAATTCCTTCTCTAATAGCTAATGCTGATTCTAAGGTATCTGCATTACCTATTGCTTTTATAATAATTGGCGAATTAGTGGAAACGCCATTAATTTCTATGTGATTGCCAGCCCTCACTATTTCTGTGTGAGATGTATATCTTTGGTCATTTATCGAAATAGCTTCAGCATCTGCAGCATTTAAAACACTTATTACTTGGAGAATTAAATCTAGTTCGTCAACTATACTATATCCTATTCCATACTGAACATCTACTGGTGGATCATGTATTTCCAATAATATACCTGAACCCGCTAAGTCTGTATATCCACCTAAAGCTCTATATTTCATAGCATCATTATACAGGTTTTCTGCATATGCATTATTTTCAATTCCACCTTTTTCATACTGTTCTATTTTACTTTCTAATTCTTCAATTCTGTTAGATTGCGTCTCCTTTTCTTGTTGAGCTCTTTTCAATTCCACCGCTAATTGCTGTGCTCTCTGAGTTGGTAAAACCCCCTCACCCAAAGATTTATTAACAGTTTTAAACTGGATGGATAAAATTATTCCTAGGAAAACAGACAATAATGCTAAAGCCAACATGTTCCGTGTTTTTTTCATTTTACCCCTCCCTATTAATCATCTGTTACTAAAATAGGATTATCTCCTTTATTCATTATTATCATTTTACACTTTATTTGTTTTTTTTCAATATCAACTAATATTTTATCTAATAACCTTATCTTATATTTTACATTATCTAATGGTCCAAAGGCAACACCTATCCCACTATTTAAATCAATATTAATAGTATTTTCTTTCTTATTATATATAATTGCAGACATATTCGTAATAATATTATAAATTTCATCATCTAAAAAGAAATCGTATAAATTTATATTTTTATCTTTCTCAAAAATACTCTCCCCTACTTTAATATCAGATAATTCAAAACCAAGAAAGATTGGTGAATTTGCAACTTGTTCATCGGATAATTCTAATACATACCCCTCTTTATCCAATAATACATAAGTAGATAATATCTTAATTTGATATGCCACTTCTCTTTCACCTATATTTATATATACCGTATTTGGAAGCTTTCTTTTTACTAATGCATCTTTTACATAAGGTAATTTATTTAAATGTTTTTCAGCATCAGATGTTTTTATTCTAAATATATTTTCTTCAACATCTATTAATGAAGCATTAACAATATAATCATAATCTAATTTATTATTACCTTCAACAATTATATAATTAATATTAAAAAAATCAGAATTAAAGGCAAAAATAGTTACTATAATTATCAATATAAATAATAATAATAGTCTAAAGAGTATTTTATTTCTTCTTTTTTTCTTCTCAACTCTAGTCATTTTCTTCACGTTTCTCACTCCAAAACTTGTCCCATTTATATCAAGCAGCAAAAAGCTGCTAACTTATTATTCTAATATTTGCTCCAAGCTTATTAAGATTTTCATCCATTCTTTCATACCCTCTATTTATGTGGTAAATATTATCAATTTCTGTCGTTCCTTTTGCAATTAATCCTGCTAGCACTAAGGAAGCCCCGCCTCGTAAATCTTTTGCAGTTACTTTAGCTCCAGTTAATTCCTTAACTCCTTTTACCACAGCAACTTTACCAAAAGTCTTAATATTAGCTCCCATTCTACTAAGTTCTTCTGCATGTTTAAATCTGTTTTCGAAAATTGTTTCATTAACAATGCTTGTTCCATTTGATACGGATAATAACGTCATAAATTGCGCTTGCATATCCGTTGGAAATCCTGGATATGGTAGTGTTTGAAGCATTTCTATAGCGTGTATTTTATCTGGGCCAATTACTTTTAAAGAGTTTCCATTAGCGTATACATCAACTCCGACTTCTCTCAATTTTGATATTATACTTAACAAATGATCTGTGACAATATCTTTTATTATTAATTCTCCTTTAGTTATTGCTGCAGCCGTCATATATGTTCCTGCGACTATTCTGTCAGGTATAATTCCGTGAGTGCAACTATCTAATTTTTCAACACCTTCTATTGTTATTATACTAGTACCTGCCCCAAATATCTTCGCTCCCGTTTCATTTAAGTAATTCTGTAAATCTATTAATTCTGGTTCTCTAGCTGCATTGCGTATAGTAGTTAATCCTTGTGCAGTTGTTGCTGCCAACATAATATTCTCCGTTGCGCCAACTGAAGGATAATCAAGCTGTATCTCACAGCCCTTTAATCCTGTTGTTCTACAATTTAAAAATCCATGGGATTCTTCAATAATTGCTCCCATTTGTCTTAATGCTTTTAAATGTAAATCAATAGGTCTTGGCCCTAATTCACAACCTCCTGGAAAGGCTATTAAAACCTCACCAAATCTAGCTAGCATTGCCCCCATAATAATAATAGATGATCTCATTTCTCTAACTAATTCTTCTGGTACTTCAATCTTATTTATAGTTGAAGAGTCGATAATCATTAAATCATTTTCAAATGATACTTTAGCACCTAAAGAAGAAAGTATCTTTACCATCATTTCAACATCCCTTAATTTTGGGATGTTCAAAATATAACTAGTTTTTCCTGATATAACAGTAGCTGCCAATATTGGTAGAACAGAGTTTTTTGCACCTTGTATACTAATCTCTCCATTTAAACTATACCCACCATTTATGATATACTTTTCCATTAACCCACCTCCATTGCACTATATCAATATATTATGCAATAGGAAAATAGGCGTTACTCCTTTTTAAGTAGCTTATCTATTTCTGATACAATCAAACTTGAAGCGTTATCTTTCCCCATTTTTTTACTATTCACAGCAATTTTCTTTAATTTACCTTTGTCGCCTATCAATTCTTCAATAGTGTACTTTAATTTAGTATAGTCTAAATCTTTTTCAAGTATCATTACACTTGCTTCATTTGTTTCGAAAGTTCTAGCATTGTATTCTTGATGATTTTCTGCAGTATAAGCTTTTGGTATTAAAATACTTGCTACACCTACAGCTGATATTTCGGATAAAGTTATTGCTCCTGCACTAGTAATTACTATATCAGCTATATTTAATGCTTCTGGCATATCATAAAAATAGGGTAATACTCTTATATAGGGTTTTAAAATAATTCCATCTTTTTTTAGTTTATTAGTAAAATCATCATAAAGTCTAGTGCCTGTAACATGTATTAGTTGTAGTTTAAATTCATTCTCCCTATTATAATACTTTATTATCTCATAAAAACACTCATTTAACTTTTTTTGTCCCCCACTTCCACCAAATGAAAATATGAAGGGTTTGTTAGGATCTATATCTAATTTCTTATATGCTAATGGTTTATTAATTTCTAAAAATTCATGTCTAATTGGATTTCCAGTATTAACAACTTTATCAGGATACTTAAAATATTTCAAAGCATCATCGTAAGTTATGGCTACCCTATCTACATACCTTGAAAGGATTTTATTTGTAATTCCTGGAAAAGCATTTTGTTCATGTATAAGAGCTGGTATTTTTAATAACTTTGCTATAAAGACAACTGGACCACTTACGTATCCGCCTGTACCAATAACTATATCTGGTTTATATTCTTTAAGTATTCTTTTTGCATCACCAAGACCATACAATAATTCTCGTAGGGAAATAAAGAATGATTTGTTTATCTTTCTAGTCATACCTTTTACTCGTATAGTTTTAAATTTGTATCCTGCTTTAGGAACTAATTTTGATTCCAAACCATTTTTTGTTCCAATATATAATATATCGGCATCACTGTGTATTCTTTTTATCTCATTTGCTATGGCCAATGCTGGATAAATATGCCCACCAGTACCACCACCAGTTATTAAATATTTCATAAAAGTCACTCCTAAATTTTTAAATTATTTTGTGTATCTAGAAATATTAAGTAGTATTCCTACTGAGGCCATATAAAACAGTAGCGAGGTACCACCAGAACTTATAAAAGGTAATGTAATCCCCGTTGTAGGTATTGATGAAGTAACTACAGCTATATTTATAAGAGATTGTATTGCTATTAAAGCTGTAATTCCTGATGCTAGATAACACCCAAAAAGATCTTCTGTTTTTAGTGCAATGACAACGCCTCTCCAAATTAATATAAAAAATAGAAATAAAACTGATAATGTTCCTAATAATCCCAATTCTTCTCCAATTATTGAAAAAATAAAATCATTATATGCTTCTGGTATATAAAAAAATTTTTGTCGACTTTTCCCTAATCCTAAACCAAATATACCACCTGAGCCAAGTGCATATAGGGATTGTACAATCTGCCAACCACTATCTAATTTGTCTGAAAATGGATCTAAAAAAGTTGTCCACCGTTCCATTCTATATTCATTACCTTCACTTGTTATTGCATAAACCAAAAAAAATCCTGCCCCAACGCCCATGCCTAATAGGTACCGAAGTTTTGCACCACCAATAAAAAACATTGCAATTAATGTAGCTGCTAATGTAACAGTGGTTCCTAAATCTGGTTGTTCTAGTATTAATATACAAGATAATCCTATGATCAATAAAGCAGGAATAGTGCCTTGGATAAAAGTCCCTATTTTTTCCTTTTTATTTGCTAGGAAATTTGCAAAAAACATTATAGAACCTAGTTTTATTGCATCAGATGGCATAAATGTTGTAAATCCTAAATTTAACCACCTTGTAGCTCCTTTTATTTCTACTCCTAATGGGGTAAATATTAAGGCACCTGATAAAAGAGCTAAGAGGTATATTGGTATAGCAAACTTTTTATAATAATGATAGTTAATATTCATTGCTAACATCATGGAAATAAATCCTATTGTTGCAGAAATTAGCTGCTTTTTTAAGAAATAATATCCATCTCCGTGATTTTCCATAGCTTCTGGCCAACTTGAACTAAAGACCATAACTATTCCAATGAATACTAGTGAAATTGTAGTTATTAGCAAAATAAAATCCACAGATTTTTTTTTAACTTTCTTTTTGCTCTCTGCCATTATATCACTCCAATAATCTAATAACGCAATCTTTGAAATCTCTGCCTCTTTCTTCGTAACTATTGTACATATCCCAGCTTGCACAAGCTGGAGATAATAGTATGCTATCACCTTCATCACCAATATCAAATGATAGGTCTACTGCTTCCTTGATTGAATTCACTTCATAAATAGATGTGTACATATTACTTAAAGCAGCATTTTTTATCTTTTCTTTAGTTTGGCCTAAAATAACTAATGCTTTTACTTTTGTTTTAAACCCTTTAATAAGATCATCAAAATCAAGACCCTTGTCATATCCACCTGCGATTAAAATAATTGGTGGGCTTACTGATTCTATTGCCTTTAAACTAGCGTCAATATTAGTCCCTTTTGAATCATTGTAAAAAGAAATTTCTCTTTTTTTTGCAACGAATTCTATTCTGTGTTCTACACCATTAAAATCTTTAATTACATTCCTAATTATTTCATCCTTAACTCCCATAGCTATTGAGATTCCAATACACCCGAGTACATTCTCCAAATTATGTTTTCCTAATATTTTTATTTCGTTTACTGGCATTAATCTTCTTCTATACTTGCCATCATCAATAATTATATAATCATTATTGATATATATACCTTTATTTAATATTTCTTTAATGCTGAAAAAAATGATATTGCTTTCTAAGTTTCCTTCCAAATTTTTAAGTAATTTATCATCATAATTTAGAACTAAATGATCATCAGAATCTTGATTCTTAAATATTTTATATTTAGATTTTAAGTAATTATCAAAATTTCCGTGCCAATCCAAATGATCTGGAGTAATATTAGTTATAAGTCCAACCTTAGGCTTAAATATCTTTGTATGTTCCAATTGAAAACTACTAGCCTCGATTACAAACACTTCAGATTTTTTTGCTCTAACAATTTTTTCTAATATTCCAGTACCTACATTTCCTACAACATAAGTATTTAAATTAGCTGCTCTAAAAATTTCACCAGTTAAAATTGTAGATGTTGTTTTCCCGTTTGTTCCAGTTATTGCAATTATATTATCTGTTGGTGATATTCTATAAGCTAATTCAATATCAGTTATAACTTCTATACTATTTGCCATTGCCTTTTTTATCATATTTGAATTTGGTGGTATACCTGGGCTTTTTATTACAAGATCGATATCATTAAAGTCGATTTCACCATTGTTTAGATGTAGCTCCATAGGTATGTGTTCTATTTTTTTAAGCGTTTCTTGTAGTTTATCCTCACTTTTATTGTCGGTCACTATAATTTTAGCGCCTAATTCGTTTAAGCATTTAATAGAAGATACTCCTGTAACACCTAAGCCAAGTACTAATACTTTTTTATCACTTAAGTTCATATGAACACCTTACTTTCATAATTTTAAACTTATAATACCTATTATACATAATAATGCAGTAATAACCCAAAATACTCCTACTACTTTAGTTTCTGGCCATCCTTTTTGCTCAAAATGATGATGCAAAGGAGACATAAGAAACACTCTTTTGCCTATTAATTTATATGATGTTACTTGAATAATAACAGATATAGTTTCAATAAAAAATATTCCACCAACTATTGGTAACATAAGAGGTAAATTCATCAATATAGCTATAGCAGCAATGGCTCCTCCCAATGCAAGAGAACCAGTATCACCCATGAATACCTTGGCAGGATGAGCATTATGGATTAAAAATCCTAAACAGGCTCCTATTAAAGATGAGGAAAACAATGATATATTATCTAATCCCCAATTAGTAGCTACTAAAGTAAAAAAAGTTAAAACTATAATAGATACTCCTGAGGCTAATCCATCCAATCCGTCTGTTAAATTTACACTATTTACAGTCCCAACTACAACAAATACTATAAAAGGTATATATAAAATTCCTAAATCTAAATATTGACCGTATAGAAAAGGAACTATTACTTTGGTCTCTACAACAGAAGTTCTTGATTGATAAATAGCTAATATGATTGCTAAAACTATTTGAGCTATAAGTTTTTGATATGCTTTTAATCCTAAATTCCTTTTTTTAACTACTATTATATAATCATCAATAAATCCTATTACTCCAAATCCAAATGTTGACGCTAATAATAATACTAAATCATTAGACATTATTCCAGATGTAGCAACTGTAATTAATAAGGATAATAAAATAATAATACCACCCATAGTTGGAGTCCCTGATTTAGACAAATGAGACTGGGGTCCTTCTTCTCTAATGCTCTGCCCAATATGAAGTTTTTTAAGCATTGGTATAGTAATTGGGCCTAATATTAAGCTGATTATAAACGCAACAACTATGGTTCGTATTATTTGAAAAAAGTCCATTACCTAATTTCTCCTCTCGTGTATGTTATTTCTTTAAATAATTTAAAACAATTTCCCTTTCATTACAAGGATATGTTTTATCTTTTATTATTGTATAGGTTTCATGCCCTTTCCCTGCTAATAATATAATGTCTTTTGCTTTTGCTATACTAAGGGCATATTCTATTGCTTCTTTTCTATCTACTATTGTTCTACATTCTGCTTTTGTTTCTTTTACTCCTATTTTTATTTCTTCAATTATCTTTTCTGGGTTTTCATATCTTGGATTGTCTGAGGTTACTATGGCATAATCACTATATGTTCCTACTATTCTGCCCATTTCAGGTCTCTTTGTTTTATCTCTATTTCCTCCCGCTCCAAATACTACTATTATTCTTCCTTCTGAAAATTGTTTAATTGAATTTAATACGTTCTCTAGTCCATCTGGTGTATGGGCAAAATCTATTATAACAGAAAAATCTTTATTTGTTTCTACTACTTCTACTCTTCCTTTTACATGTTCCAATTTTTCTAATCCGGTTTTTATTTGTTTTAAGTTTAAATTGTATGCTATTCCACAGCTTGCTGCTGCTAATGCATTGTAAATATTAAACTTTCCTGGTAGGTTTAATGAGATTTCTTCTTTATTTGTACCATAGTTTAGTACAAACTTGACTTTATCAATTGAATATTCTATTTCTGTTGCATATACATCCGCTTTATTTTCTATTCCATATGTTATTATATCTATTCTATTACCTATATGTTTTAGTATTTCTTTTCCACTTTTATCATCTATATTTATAATATTACATTTACTTGTCTTATAAAACAATTTCAACTTACTTTTGAAATAATTTTCCATAGTTTTATGATAATCAAGATGGTCTTTGCTTAAATTAGTGAAAACTCCTACAGAAAAATCAATATACTCTACTCTTTTAAAATCAAGGGCGTGAGATGAAACCTCCATTACACAAGCATTTAGATTTGATTTTACCATCTTATCCATAGACGAATTTATGACTATAGGGTCAGGAGTTGTATTTATTGTATCTGTTTTTTCATCATTGATGTTTATACCCATGGTTCCCATAAGCCCTGTATATATATTATTGACATCTAATATACTTTTAATTAAATATGTTGTAGATGTTTTCCCATTTGTTCCTGTAACACCTATTATATCCAGATTTTTACTTGGTTCATTATAAAACTTTGAGCTAAGATATGCTATAGCATCCACAACATCTTCAACCCATATATATGTGACTTCTGGTTTTATACTAGCATTCTTTTCTAATAATATACAATTTGCTCCATTTGCTATTGCATCATCAATAAGTTTATGTCCATCTTTATTGAAACCCTCTTTTGCCATAAATAAATAATTATCTTTAATTTTCCTTGAGTCTTGGCTAATGCCATTTATATTAATATCCAAATTCCCTATTGTTTTAATGGTTTTATAAGATTCTAATAATTTACTGAGTTTCATATTCTACCCCCAATAATCTATAATTTATTAAAAGGCAACTTAAGAAAGTTGCCTTTTAAAACTATCTTTAACCTTCAGATAATTCAATGACTATATTAGTATCTTTATTTAAATTTTCTCCAGCTTCAGGATTTTGGTTTATTACTTTTCCAGCACCATTAAATGTATACTGTAAATCTAATTCATCTAGTATTTGAGAAACCTCTTCTCTCGTTTTTCCCATTAAATCTGGCATAGTAATTAGACTTGGTCTTTCATTTAAATACAAATCTATAATAGATCCATTTATTACCTCAGCACCAGGCAATGGAAATTGGTCCTTAATAATCGAATCCACTGTAATGTTTTGATACTCAGTAGTATATCGTAAACCTAAATCTGATAATATCTTACCTGCTTCATTAATCTTATGATTCCTAACATCAGGAACAATAATATTTTCTTTTAATAATTCTCCTTCTTCTTCTGTAAACTTAGGTCTAACTTCTAAATAATTTAACGTATCTTCAACTACATTTTGTACAACAGGACCTGCAATTGTACCACCATAGTATACACCTACTGGTTCATCAATTACTACTAATACTGCTATTCTAGGATCATCAACTGGTGCGATAGCTCCAAACGAAGCAATGTATTTGCCAGGTGCATATCTACCATCAACAATCTTTAAAGCTGTTCCTGTTTTACCCCCAACCCTATATCCTGGTATATATGCTTTTCTACCTGTTCCATCTTTCACTACACCCTCTAATAAATTTAGCATAGTATTAGATGTTTTCTCTGAAAGAACTTTTGTTCTAATTGTTGGTTCAAAAGATTTTACGATATTTCCTTCTTCATCTATTAACTCTTTTACTAATCTTACTTCCATAAGATTACCACCATTAGCTATGGTAGAAAACATATTTAACATTTGTAGCGGTGTAACAGCTATACCATGACCGTAAGAAAGTGTGGCTAGATTAATTTCCTTTATTACATCAGTATTAGCTGGTATAATACCACCTTGCTCTCCTAATAAATTTATTCCTGTTTTTTCCCCAAATCCAAATGCTTTAATATATTCCAACATATGTTCTTTGCCTAAATTTCTCCCCATATTAACAAAAGCTACATTGCAAGAATTATTTATTGATTCAGCAAATGTTTGATCCTTATGAGGATTGTACCAATTAGCACATTTCAATTCTACACCATTAATCTTAACAGTTCCATTGCAATAATAATGAGTATCTAAATTTGCAGACCCCTCTTCTAGTGCTGCAGCAGCAGTCACTACTTTAAAAGTGGAACCTGGTTCGTAAACATCACTAATAGCAAAATTCCTCCACACTTCATACCATTTGTTAGGTAATTGATCTGCAGGAATATTCTCCCATTCCCTTCTTTGAGCATCAGTTAATGGTTCCCTTGGTGTGTTAGGATTATAATCTGGTTTGTTAGCCATGGCAAGTAAATCACCTGTTATTGGATCCATGACTAATATAGAAACATTTTTAGCCTTAGTATCTAACAAAGCTTGATTGGCTGCTTTCTCCGCAAAATGTTGAATGGTTTCATCTATAGTAAGTACCAGCGACAGTCCAGATTGAGGGTCGTGTATTTTTTCGCCATCATAAGGCATCTGCCTATTGGCCGCATCAGTGGTCTTTACAATCTTGCCGGGTACTCCTGCTAAATATTTATCATATGTATTTTCAATTCCATCTAGTCCATTATTGTCAATATCCGTAAATCCAAGAATATAAGATGCAAAATTTTCATAAGGATAATATCTTTTACTATCATCGACTAAAGTAATTCCCCTTATTGACAATTTTCTAAGTTCAAGAGCTTCTTCTCTTGTAATCCACTGCTTTATTTTTTCAGTACTTACATCTTTTTTAAGCTTTTCAAGTACTTCATTTTCATCCATTAAAAGCAAATCAGCAATTTCTTTTGCTACTAATTCTGGATCTTTTATATCAGCAGGAGTTGCCCAAACAGTATAAGCAGGTATATTAACAGCCAATTTCTTGCCATTTCTATCATATATTACTCCTCTATCTGATTTTATATCAATTCCCTTAGTCCACTGCTCTAGTGCTCCTTTTTGTAATTCATCATTTTTATATACTTGTATATAGAATAATTTCCAAGTTAAAAACGCTACAATTAAAACTATTACACCTAGTGCAAAACGTAGTCTATTCTTTATTGATTTATTAGGTGTACGCAAGTTTCCCCCCCCTTAAAACAAGCTAGAAAAGTTACTTACAATATTTTTTAGCTTATCAGAAAAACTTCTGTTGGCAACTTCAATATCATTACTATCATCTACAGCTACATATACAACCTGGCCATCTTGAGGATATATCATTCCAAGACTATTTTTTGCTTCTTCACTTATCATAGTTGTACTTTTGACTCCTTCTAGTTTTCCTTCAAGGTCTTGTTTTGTTTGCTCTAGTTCAATTATTTGATTCTCCAATCTGGATATTTCCATATTCGCTTCTGTAATTTTGGCATATCTATATAGAATCAATAAATTAGACGCAAAAATAATTATCGCAATAGTTATGTACATCCTTTTATTGATGGCTCTTACCTTTTTCTTCTTCTTTATTACTTTTTTAGACTCATTCTCTACAGTATATTCAGGATAATAATCATATTCAGCTTTAGCTACTAACAACTTATTCTCCCCCTTGCCCAATTATGCCTAAAGTTTTTCTGCAATTCTTAGTTTTGCAGATCTTGACCGTGGATTTTCACTTAATTCCTTATCTGTTGGTTTCATAGGTTTCCTTGTGATTATTTTTATTTCTCTTTTTTTATCACATACACATGTAGGAAATTCAGGTGGACATATACAATCTTTATATAATTCCTTAAATGATTCCTTTACAATTCTATCTTCAAGAGAATGAAATGTAATTATTGCAAGTCTACCACCTGGATTCAATACTTGTATCATATTATTAATCGAATTCTCCAATACTTCTAATTCTTTATTAACTTCTATCCTTATAGCTTGAAAAGTTTTCTTAGCAGGATGATGTCCTTCCATCCTAACAGCTTTTGGTATTGCTTTCTTTATAACAGTTACTAATTCAAAAGTTGAATCTATTGATTTTGTCTTTCTTTCTATTACAATGAATTCAGCAATTCTCTTGGCCCATCTTTCTTCACCATAATTCCAAATAATTTTTTCTATTTCTTCTTGGCTGTATTCATTAACTACATTCCAAGCGCTTAATGAGCTAGTACTATCCATCCTCATATCTAAGGCTGCATCTTTATTATGTGAAAAGCCTCTAGATACTTCATCTAGCTGATAAGATGACACTCCTAAATCGAGTAATATACCATCGACATTATTTATGCCATAATCTTTTAGTATATTTTCAATGTTTCCATAGTTGTCATGAACCAATATTACATTTTCCTTATAATCCTTAAGAACTTTTGATGCTTTATCAATAGCTTCTAAATCTTGATCTATTCCAATAAGCTTTCCATTTTTAAGTCGCTTTACTATTTCAAAGGAATGACCAGCACCGCCTAAAGTTCCATCTACATAAATACCATTTGACTTTATATCTAATCCATCTATTACTTCATTTAATAAAACTGATACATGATGAAACTCCATTTTTTTCACCTCATTATATACCTAGTTCAGCCATTTTCTCAGCAATGCTATCATAACTTAAATTATCATCAGAGTTATATGCATCCCATTCTTCTTTACTCCAAATTTCCATTCTGGTTGATACTCCTATTATGACCGTTTCTTTTTCAAGCTTGGAATGTTCTCTTAAATTTACAGGTACTAAAACCCTTCCCTGCTTGTCCAAAGTGCATTCTGACGCTCCAGCAAAAAAGAATCTTATAAATGCTCTAGCATCTCTATTGGTTAGTGGTAGTGATTTTAGTTTTTCTTCAATAATTAGCCATTCATTTTTTGGATACACAAAAAGGCAGTTATCAAGACCTTTGGTCATTATGAACTCATAACCTAAGTCTTCTCTAAATTTAGATGGAATTATTAATCTCCCTTTATCATCTATTGAATGTTGATGTTCTCCAATAAACATACAACTCTCCACCTTTTTAAAAATTTATTACCACTTCGCTCCACTTTACTCCACATTTATTATATTCTATACCATATTTGTAATCCCTTCTACACTTTATTGAAATTTATATAAATATTTGGGACCTTAGTCCTGTTTTTCTAAAATTCGACTTTCATTCTCTTTTTTATCAAAAAAATACAAAAAAAGCAGAAACTCCTCTGCTTTTTTTGTATTTTAAAGTAATATTTTATTATTATATTGATTTCTTTCTGCGTTTGTAGAAGATAAATGCACCGATAATGATAGATGCTAAGCTTAAAAGCTGTGCTATTCGAAACGGTCCAAACATAAGGCTATCTGTTCTCAATCCTTCAATAAAGAGTCTCCCTATAGAATATATAATTATATATAAGAGAAATACTTCTCCATCTTTTTTAATCATCTTTCGTGAATAATAAACCAGAAAAAGAAAGACTAGTAAATTCCAAATGGATTCATATAAGAATGTAGGATGTACTTTTACACCATCTACTACGATAGCCCAGGGAAGGTCTGTAGGCCCTCCATACGCTTCCTGATTAGCATAGTTGCCCCACCTTCCTATGGATTGCCCTAGTATCAAACTAGGGGCTATTATATCAGCTAATTCCCAAAAACTTATTTTCTTAACCTTTGCAAATATTAATCCTACTATTACCCCAGCAATAACTGCTCCATGTATAGCTAATCCGCCACCTCTTATATTTAGTATTTCTATAAGATTATTTTTATAGTTATCCCAACTGAATAATACATAGTGTAGTCTGGCACCAATTATCGCTGCTGGTAATACAAATAACAATAGATCCAAAATTGTATCTTCACTTATACCTTTTCTCTTTGCTTCTTTTATTGCTAATATCGTTCCTATAACTACAGCTGATGCAATTAATATTCCATACCATCTGACTTCAAGACCAAATATGGTGAATGCAATTGGATCCATGCCATAACCACCTTTCTATAAAATAAAGTATAGCATAAGATATTATGATTTTCTAGTTAGGCCTTACAATTGACACTACCATATTTTCAGAATTGAAATGCTTTTTAAACCTTTTCAATAAATCATCAAACTTTATACTTTCTAATACATCTAAATAATCTAATATATTAAACTTATCAAAATATAAATCTGTAAAATTATTAGCAATAAATTCTACGGAATTAAACCCCATTAAGAAATTACCTAAATCATTCTTCTTTAATCTTTCAAAATCCTCATTTATAAGGAATTCTGTTGGATCTTTACTAAATAGTTTCTCCACTCTTTCATAGATTTTCTCAGGAACATTAGATTGACCAACTATTAGAGAATGTCCATAAGTTTTCTTACCTGTGAAATATGCACCAAAATTGCTATCTATTAACCCTTCATTATAAAGTTCGTTATAAAATTCTGAACTAGGTGTAAATATCATATCCAATATCATATTTGTAATTATGTCCTTTTTTACAGCTTCTTTTCCTTCTAATCCTAAATCATAATCTTTAAATCCAATATGAAATAATGGAGTAGAAACAAACATTTTATCTTCTATTAGCTTCTCATTAACTCTTTTAGGCTCTTCAGCAAAAATTCTATTTAAGTCAAAATTATTTATCTCATATTTTTTTTCTGCATCTTTAACAGTTTTAATAATATCTTCAAAATTCAAATCTCCAACTACAAATAATACCATATTACTGGGGTGATAAAATGTATTATATGATTCATATAATAATTCTTTATTAATTGTATTAATACTATCTACAGTACCTGCTATATCAATCTTGATAGGATGATTTATATACATAGCTTTTAAACAATTAACCAACACTCGCCATCCAGGATTATCTTCATACATTTTAATCTCTTGTGCAATAATTCCTTTTTCTTTTTCTACATTTTCATCTGTTAAATATGGAGACTGAACAAACTTTACCAGGATCTCCAAACATTCGTAAAAATAGTCAGTCGTATAGAACAAATATGAGGTCTGATTAAAACTTGTAGCTGCATTTACATAGGCGCCTAGTTTAGAAAATTTATCAAATATATTTGCTTCCTCTTCCTCAAATAATTTGTGTTCCAAGAAATGCGCAATACCCTCTGGTACTTCAATTTGCTTATCTTCCCCAATAGGTACAAACACATTATCTATGGAACCATAATTAGTTGCAAATACTGCATGTTTTTTAACAAAACCTGGTTTTGGCATGAAATATACTTTTAGACCGCTGCTTAATTCTTCATATAGTATTTTTTCATTTAATCTCTCATTAGTAAATGTCTTCAATTTAATCCCTCCATTCTATTTCTTGCCATTCATAAAATAAATCGTATCTATATTAATCTTGTTCGCAGCTTCAATTATTTGTTCTTTATTAACATTTTCAAATCCTTCTATTACTTGTTTTAAATTTCTACTATCCTTACCAATAATTTGGCTCAAAAAGAATTCTGATATATGAAATATGCTATCTCTTATTGACTCAAGGGATGTCTTTATAGATTTTTTGGATATTTCTATATCATCATCTGAAAAATCACCTGCTTTTAACTCTTCTATTTGTGTATTTATTATATTAACAGTCTTCTGATAGTTTTCAAACTCAATACCTCCATCTATTAACATTATTGATTTGTATTTTATAACAGAAGAACTAATATAATAGGCTAAACTCTCTTTTTCCCTGACATTTCTAAATAGTTTAGAGTTTGGTCCGCCACCTAAAATGTCACTAGCAATTAGCAAGCTGTTATATAACTCATCCTCAAAAGGTATTCCAGTTCTATAACCAATAACAATCTTACCTTGATTTACATCTAAACTTTCTTCAACCATATTCTTTTGTTCTACGGATGCTGTAATTTTTTCTCTAATAATATCTACTACATCTTCTCTTTCAACACTATTACTATCTATTAGATAATTTTCAAAATCTTCATCATAATCTCCTACATAGAATATTTCGATTTGACTTGTATTTAATAGATTTTCATATTGCTTATAAAGATTTAATTCATTTATTGAATCAATATCTTCTATATATCCTAGTGAATATATGCTAAAGTCTTCATATTTGCACATTTCTTCAATACATCTATTTACTGCATAAGAACGCTTATCATTTATTTTACTTTCAATTCGAATTTTATGATTTTCTTTTTCTTGGTCAACATATTCCTTTTTAAATGCATTATTTTCAATATATGGATTGTAGATAATTTTTCTAAGTAGTTCTACAACTTTAGAATTCTGCTCATTATCGTTTAAATATTTTCCATTAGCCCATTCTGCAGAAAATCTTATTACATGCCTTTCTCCTCTTTTATTAACAGAACTACTATAGTTAGCACCATACATATCTTCAAATGCTTTTTCAATTTGAATACTTGAATTTAAATCTTCAGTACCCCTTTTTAAGACAAGAGGAACCAAAGAATTTCTGGTTACTTCATCTCTATTTAACGGTCTTATAAAATAATAACTAAGTAAATTTGATTTAAATTTATTTGTCTTTATTAGATTTAAAAATATACCATTCCCTAATTCCACTCTTTTATTACTAAACTCCATATCTCTACCTCCTCATTGATTTAATATACCCTAATTAATTAGTCTATGCTCTAAAATTATGTTTTATTCGAAAAAAACCCCATAAGGGGTTTAATTTATCTTATTCATAATATTATTTATTTCATTTACTTGACTGTCATAAGACTTACCCTGTAACAATTCATAAACTACATCACTTATTTCGGTAAAATTTTTTTCTTCATTAGTAACAAGCACCCTAGTTAGTTGATTGTCATAATCTAAAACTTTCTGCTCTATTGTTTCTGTAGTCTTATTAGTTAATTCTTGATTATATGATATTTTTACTCCTATAATAGCCGTATCATTCAATATTATTGTCGTTGCATCATCCATGCCATACAATTCAACTACAATGTCTGATATTGTTTCAGACCTTTCTAAAATTTCATTATCGGCTCCACCTACTGGTATACTCATATCTTCAACAAAATTATCTCCGCTTTTTACAATAATGTTTTGTGTAGAACATCCAATTAGTAGAACACATACTAAAAAATACATAAAAATCGATTTCACTTTCATATACATCCCTCCTAATATTAGTTTTACACATTTTAGTAAAATGATACAGAGAAATGATATGAGCAAGAAAAAATAAAGGGAAAATCCCTTTATTTTCCATTTAAAATTTTTATTCCAGAACTAGTGCCTAATCTAGTAGCACCAGCTTCTATTAATTCTGTTGCTGTCTTTAAATCCTTAATTCCGCCAGAGGCTTTAATGCCAAGTTTATCTCCTACTACTGACTTCATCAATTTAATATCTTCTACTTTAGCACCACCTGTACTAAAACCTGTAGAAGTCTTAACATAATCAGCACCTGCTTCTAGTGCTAATCGACAAGCAGTTTTCTTTTCTTCATCAGTCAATAAACAAGTTTCTATAATAACTTTAACTAAAGCCTTATTATTTGCTGCATTAACAACTGATTTTATATCCTCTTCAACAACAGAATAATCAT